>DAHVRG010000033.1 GCA_027322565.1 Georgenia sp. | reverse complement strand
CAACCCCCTGGTCAACGCGCTGTGCCTGGGCGTGCTGCGGCACGAGGACGTGCACCTGGCCAACGCCACGGGCGTCGGCAACCTCGTCGTCCTCTTCGGGGCCCGCACCGGCGGCGACGGCATCGGCGGGGCCTCCATCCTCGCCAGCGCCTCCGCCGACGAGACGAGCGGCACCAAGCGTCCCGCCGTCCAGGTCGGGGACCCCTTCATGGAGAAGGTGCTCATCGAGTGCTGCCTGGAGATGTTCGCCGCCGGCGTCATCGAGGGCATCCAGGACCTCGGCGCCGCCGGCATCTCGTGCGCGACCTCCGAGCTCGCCTCCAACGGCGACGGCGGGATGTACGTCGAGCTGGACAAGGTCCTCCTGCGCGAGGAGCTCACCGCCGGCGAGATCCTCATGTCCGAGTCGCAGGAGCGGATGATGGCGATCGTCCGGCCGGACGCGCTGGAGGAGTTCCTCGCCATCGCCGCGAAGTGGAACGTCGAGGCCGCCGTCATCGGTGAGGTCACCGACACCGGCCGGCTCGTCATCGACCACCGCGGCGAGCGCATCGTCGACGTCGACCCCCGCACCGTGGCGCACGAGGGCCCGGTCTACGACCGCCCCTATGCGCGCCCGGCCTGGCAGGACGACCTCAACGCCGACGCCGCGGAGCGGCTCGCGCGCCCGACGGCGCCCGCCGAGCTGCGCGAGCAGGTGCTGCGGATGGTCGGCTCGCCGAACCTCGCGAGCAAGTCGTGGGTCACCGACCAGTTCGACCGGTACGTCCAGGGCAACACCGCCCTCGCCCAGCCCGACGACGCGGGTGTGGTCCGTGTCGACGAGGCGACCGGGCTGGGCGTCGCGCTGAGCACCGACGCCAACGGTCGGTTCACCAAGCTCGACCCGTACACCGGGGCCCAGCAGGCGCTCGCCGAGGCCTACCGGAACGTCGCGACGGTGGGGGCCCAGCCGCTCGCCGTCACCGACTGCCTCAACTTCGGCTCGCCGGAGAACCCGGACGCCATGTGGCAGCTCGTCCGGGCGATCACCGGGCTGGCCGACGCCTGCGCCGAGCTCGGTGTCCCGGTCACCGGCGGCAACGTCTCGCTGTACAACGGCTCGGACGAGGCGGGGCGGGTCGACGCGACCATCAACCCGACCCCCGTCGTCGGTGTCCTCGGCGTGATCGACGACGTCACCCGCGCCACGCGCTCCGGATGGTCCGCTCCGGGCCGTGCCGTCTACCTCCTCGGCACGACGGCGGAGGAGCTCTCCGGCTCGGTGTGGGCCGACGTCGTCCACGGGCACCTCGGCGGCCTCCCGCCGAAGGTCGACCTCACCGCCGAGCGGCGTCTCGCCGAGGTCCTCGTCAACGCCTCCCGCGACCAGATCGTCGAGGCGGCGCACGACGTCTCCGCCGGCGGGCTCGTCCAGACGCTCGTCGACTCCTGCCTGCGCTTCGGCGTCGGGGCGCGCGTCGACCTCGGCGAGCTGTGCCGCCGGGACGGCGTCGACCTCGCCACGGCGCTCTTCGCCGAGTCCGGCGCCCGCGCCGTCGTCGCCGTCCCCCGCAGCCAGGAGGTCCACCTCCAGGACCTGTGCACCGCCCGCGGTGTCCCGCTGCTGCGCATCGGCACCACCGACGACACCGGCCCCGAGTCGCTCGACGGCCGCCCGGTGCTCGACATCGCGGATGTCGGCACGTTCCCGCTCGACGAGCTGCGCGAGGTCGCCGAGGCGACCCTGCCCGCGCGCTTCGGCTGAGCACCCGCCCGGCGCCCCGGCGCCCGGCCCGAAGTACGTCCACACGAAGGAGTCCCCCCGATGGAGCAGCAGCTCGAGCACGCGTACGAGGAGGTGCTTCGCCGCAACCCCGGCGAGGTCGAGTTCCACCAGGCCGTCCGTGAGGTCTTCGAGTCCCTCGGCCCGGTGCTTCGCAAGCACCCCCGGTACGTGGACGCCGCCGTGCTCGAGCGGCTGTGCGAGCCGGAGCGGCAGATCATCTTCCGGGTCCCGTGGGTGGACGACGCCGGCCGCGTGCGGATCAACCGCGGCTTCCGGGTGCAGTACAACTCCGCGCTCGGCCCCTACAAGGGCGGCCTGCGGTTCCACCCCTCGGTGTACCTCGGGATCGTCAAGTTCCTCGGGTTCGAGCAGATCTTCAAGAACTCCCTCTCCGGGCTGCCCATCGGCGGCGCGAAGGGCGGCTCGGACTTCGACCCCCGGGGGCGCAGCGTCCACGAGGTCATGCGCTTCTGCCAGTCCTTCATGACCGAGCTCTACCGCCACCTCGGGGAGTACACCGACGTGCCCGCGGGGGACATCGGCGTGGGGCAGCGGGAGATCGGCTTCCTCTTCGGCCAGTACAAGCGGATCACCAACCGCTACGAATCCGGTGTGCTCACCGGCAAGGGGATCACCTGGGGCGGGTCGCTCGTCCGAACGGAGGCGACCGGGTACGGGACGGTGCTCTTCGCCAACGAGATGCTCGCCACGCGGGGCGAGAGCTTCGAGGGCCGCCGGGTGACCGTCTCCGGGTCCGGGAACGTGGCCATCTACGCCATCGAGAAGGCGACCCAGCTCGGCGCCACCGTGCTCGCGTTCTCCGACTCCTCGGGCTACGTCGTCGACGAGGCCGGGATCGACCTCGACCTGCTCAAGGACGTCAAGCTCAACCACCGCGGCCGCGCGAAGGACTACGTCGAGCGCCGTCCGGGCGCCCTGCTCGTCACCGACTCCTCCATCTGGAACGTGCCGACCGACGTCGCCCTGCCGTGCGCGACCCAGAACGAGCTCGACCTCAACGACGCGCGGGCACTGCTGAAGAACGGTGTCACTGCCGTCGCCGAGGGCGCGAACATGCCGACCACCCCCGATGCCGTGCGGCTCCTCCAGGAGAACGGGGTGCTCTTCGGCCCGGGCAAGGCGGCCAACGCCGGCGGCGTGGCGACCTCGGCACTGGAGATGCAGCAGAACGCCAGCCGCGACTCGTGGAGCTTCGAGTACACCGAGGAGCGGCTCGCGGACATCATGCGCGACATCCACGCGCGCTGCGCCTCGACCGCCGAGGAGTACGGGCGGCCCGGCGACTACGTCGTCGGTGCCAACATCGCCGGCTTCATCAAGGTGGCCGACGCGATGCTGGCCCAGGGTGTCATCTGACCGGCGCGGTCGAGCGACGATGACGGGGGAGCCGGGGGCGCCGGACGCAGCCCCGGTCGACGTCTACGCCGCCTACCCGGCCTCCCCCGTGCCCGGAGCCGGGGCGTACCCGGGGGACACGGACGGCGAGGTCTACCCGGAGCTGCGACGTCGCCGACCACGGCGGACGGGGCTCGGGGACAGGCGCTTCCGGCCACCGGAGCCCGCGCCGGCGCCCGAACCGGCCGAGCGGCCCGCAGCGGCGAAGGCGCAACCTGACTCCGCACCGGCGCAGCGCCCGAGCCAGGATCGCGCGGGAGGGGAGCCCGCTCGTCGGCGACGGCTGCCGCTCGGGCAGTCCGTCCTGCTCCTCACCGTCGGCGTCGCGGTCGGGCTGGTCATCGGCCTCGGCGTCGGCGGGCCGGCGCCGGACGACTGGTCGCGCGCCGACGGGGCGCGGGACAACCCCTTCCCCACGGGGACCGCCGTCGTCCTCGAGGACTACGAGGTCCGCCTCGGGGAGCCGCGCGAGGCGTGGGCGGAGATCGAGGAGCGGAACGCGTACAACGAGCCGCCGGCCGCCGGGAGCGAGTACTACATCGTGCCCGTGACCGTGGGCTACGGCGGTGACGACGAGGGGCGACCCTGGGACGACATCCGGGTCGAGTTCGTCGCGGGACGGAGCTACGCCGAGAGCTGCGGCCTCGTCCCCGACGACCTGATGGAGGCCACGCGGCAGCGCCCGCTCGACCCCGGTGGCACGGTGCGCGGGAACGTGTGCGTCGCGGTCCCCGCCGGTGCCGAGGGCGTGTGGGCCGTCCGGGAGGGGGACGGTGACCCGGTCCACTTCGTCGCCCGCGACCGGGAGTACTGAGCCGGCGCCGCAGTTGCCACCACCATGAGCTTCGCCGAGGTGACAGCGCTGCTGGACCGCACCGAGGTCGTCGCCATCGTGACGACCAGGCAGGACGGGGAGCCGGCGGCGACGCCGATCTGGTCGATGGGGGTCGACGGCGTCCCCTACGTCCGCTCGGCGTACGGCCCCGGCTCGTGGTGGTACCGGCACGTCCGCGCCGGACGGCCGGTGGCCTTCGCCCTGGGTGACGGGAAGCTCGCAGAGCGGGACCGGGCCGCTGCGCTCGAGCTGCCGCGTGGGCCGGTGACCGCGGTGTACGTCCCGGCCGAGGACCCGGTGCAGGACCGCGTCGACGCCGAGCTCCGGCGCAAGTACGCCGGTGCGCCGACGTCCTCGGTCGAGGCGATGCTCAGCGCCGAGGCCGTCGCCTGCACGCTGCGGATCGAGCCCGTCGGGGCCTGAGCCGCGGGCGGGACAGGCCCGGCGACGTGCGCGCCCCGGCTGGGCCATGGTGGGGTGGTGGCCGTGGAGCTCGAGATCGCCGTCCAGGACGCCGCCGGCGCGGCGGTGGCCCGCGAGGCCGGCGCCGACCGCGTCGAGCTGTGCTCGGCGCTCGCCCTCGGCGGCCTGACGCCGAGCATCGCGATGGTCGAGGCGGCCGTCGCCACCGGCATCCCCGTCCACGTCCTCGTCCGTCCGCGGCCGGGCGGGTTCCGCTTCTCCGCCACCGAGGTCTCGCTCATGGTCCGCGACATCGAGGCGGTCGTCGACGCCGGGGCGGCGGGCGTCGTCGTCGGCGCGCTCACCGCCGACGGCGCGCTCGACCGGTACGCCCTCACCGCGCTCCGCGACGCCGCCGAGGGCCTGGAGGTGACTGTGCACCGGTGCGTCGACGTGCTCCCCGAGCCGGCCGCGGCGATGGCCCCGCTCGCCGACCTCGGCGTCACCCGGGTGCTCAGCTCCGGCGGAGCGCCGACGGCGGCCCGGGGCGCGGCCGTGCTCGCCCGGATGGTGGCCGCTGCGGGCGGCCGGGTCGAGGTGATGGCCGGCGGGGCAGTGACGCCACGAGAGATCCCCGCCCTGGCGGACCTCGGGGTGGCAGCAGTGCACCTGTCGGCCCGTCGCCGGGTCGCGGACGCCGGTCCGAGCGGCCCGGGCGGTGGCCCGGCGGACCATGACGTCACCGACCGGGAGACCGTCGTCGCCGTCGTCGCCGCCGCGCGTCGTCGCTGACCGGACACGAGGTCCGGGGAACCGGGCCGGCCCGGGGCAGGGCGCCATCTCCTTCCGCCGCCGCACCCTTGACGATATGGTGACCGGCGTCACACCACCCCCTGCCCCAAGGACGTGGCTCCATGCAGAGACGCACCCCTTCCAACCGCCCGCGCGCGGCCCTCGCGACCGTCGCGGTCGCCGGCCTCGCCACTCTCGGCCTCGGCGGCCTACCCGCCGGTGCCGTGGTCGACGACGACGGGAACGTCGTCATCGACATCGTCGGCATCAACGACTTCCACGGCCGGATCTCCGAGGTCGACGACCCGCTCGAGAACCTCGACGCCCCGCGCCGGGCCGCCCAGCTGGCCTCCGCCGTCCAGGACGTCCGGGACGAGAACCCGGACACCGTCTTCGTCGCCGCCGGGGACAGCGTCGGCGGGACGACCTTCGTCTCGATGATCAACGAGGACATCCCGACCCTCGCGGTGCTGAACGAGATCGGCCTGGACGCCTCCGCTCTCGGCAACCACGAGTTCGACCGGGGCCGCGACTGGCTCCAGCTGCGTATCGACGACGGCGACGTCCAGTTTCCCTACCTCGGCGCGAGCGTCGAGGTGCCGGCTGGGGAGCCCGAGTTCGCCGACTACTACCTCCACACCGTCACACCGGCCGGCGCCGACCCGGTGACCGTCGGCTTCATCGGGATCCTCACCGAGGACATGCCCAGCCTCGTCGCGGCCGACGGCATCGCGGGCATGGAGTTCACCGACATGACGGAGGCCGCCCTGCGGGTGGCCGCCGACCTCACCGACGGGGACGACACCAACGACGAGGCCGACATCGTCGTCGTCCTCGCCCACGAGGGCGCCGCCAACGAGGCCGGTGTGAGCGACACGAGCACCCCCTTCGGCGCGTTCGTCGAGGACCTCGCGCAGAGCGGCAACGTCGACGCCGTCTTCTCCGGGCACACCCACCAGCAGTACTACGTCGACGTCGACGGTATGCCCGTGGTCCAGACCCCGGGCCTCGCGAGCGAGCTGGCCCGCGTCACGCTCACCTTCGACCCGGAGGAGGGCGCGGTCGTCGACGCGGCCATGGGGCAGATCGCCCTCGGCGAGTACGAGCTGCGCACCGGTGACCCCGTCGTCGACCGGGTCACCGAGATCGTCCAGGAGGCCGAGCGCACCGCCGAGGAGCAGGGTGCCGAGGTCGTCGGCGCCGTCGACCGCGACCTCAACCGCGCCCGCCAGTCGAACGGCGACGAGAACCGCGGCGGGGAGTCGACCATCGGCAACCTCATCGCCGACGCCCAGCTGTGGGCCGCGCGGAACCAGCTGCCCGACAACCCGCCGGTCGTCGCGTTCATGAACCCGGGCGGCATCCGCGCGGACATCGTGGCCGGTGAGGACGGCACGGTGACCTACCGGGACGTCGCCACCACCCAGCCCTTCGCCAACACGCTCGTGGCCCTGGACCTCACGGGCGCGGACATCGTCCAGGTGCTCGAGGAGCAGTGGCAGCCCCCGGGCGGCCGGCCGTTCCTCAAGCTCGGCGTGTCGGACACCCTCTCCTACCTCTACGACCCGCTCGCCGACCCCGGGGAGCGCATCACCGACGTCTTCGTCGAGGGCGAGGAGATCGACCCCGAGGCGACGTACCGCGTCGTCACCAACTCCTTCCTCGCCAGCGGCACGGGGGACAACTTCTTCGCCTTCGGGGAGGGGACGAACCGGGCCGACACCGGGCTCATCGACCTCGCGGCCTTCGTCGACTACTTCGCCGCCCACGAGGTGGTCGAGGCACCGCTCGACCAGCGCGCCATCGGGGTGCACTGGAACAGCGACCCCGACGACGTCCACGAGGCAGGCGACGAGATCTCCATCGACCTCTCCTCGCTGTCCTTCAGCACCGACGAACCGAAGTCCGAGGCCGTGTACGTGACGATGCAGAGCACGCGGAGCGACGCCATCGTCGAGTTCGGCACCTTCGCGGTCGACCACACGATCGTCGACACCACCGACGAGGTCGGCCGGGCACAGGTACGGGCGGTCGTCCCGGAGATCGAGGGGCTGAGCGGGGAGGAGACCTGGGAGCTGCGGATCTCCGACCAGTACACCGGCACCCTCGTCTACGAGATCACCGTGGCCGGCGCGGAGGAGCAGACCCCGCCGCCGACGGGGGAGCCGACGCCGACACCGACGCCGAGCCCGACGCCGACCACGCCCGGCGGCCGTCTCCCCGACACCGGTGCGGAGACGGACGGCCCGCTCCTCGCGGGCGGTGCGCTCGTCGTCCTCGGGTCGCTGCTCGTCGCGGCGGTCCGACGGCGGAACGCCGCCGGCGGGTAGCCCGCACCGCTCCACATGCCCTCCCTCCTCCGCCCGTCGGCGGGGGAGGGAGGGCACGTGGCCTAGCGTTGGAGCCGTGGCACGACGACGGATCGACCCGGACGACGGGATGAGCGCCCTGCGCAGGTGGGGCGAGGCGGAGGACACCGG
>DAHVRG010000149.1 GCA_027322565.1 Georgenia sp. | reverse complement strand
AGCGCCGGCACGGCCGGCACCCCGACCACCACCGGAGGACAGCCATGAGTGAACGACCCGACCCGCTCCGGGTGCTCGCCGTGTGCGGGCTCGGCATGGGCAGCAGCCTCATCCTCCGCATGACCACCGAGACCGTGCTCTCCCGGCTCGGGGTCACGGCGACGGTCGAGCACACCGACCTGTCGACGGCGCGCAGCACCGAGGCCGACGTCATCGTCGGGCAGGGGATGCACCTGAGCGAGCTCGAGGGCGCGGCGCGCGTCATCGTCACGGTGGACGACTTCGTCGACGAGGGGGCGCTGGAGGCCCGGCTCCGCCCCGCGCTCGAGGACGTCGGATGGCTGTGACCCCGGTGTCCGCCGCCCTCGCGCCGTCGGTCGCCGACTGGCGCGAGGGCACCCGGGCCGCCGCCCAGCTCCTCGTCGCCCTCGGGACGGCGGGGGAGGACTACCCGGGCGCCTGCGTCGCCAGCGTGGAGGAGCACGGCCCCTACATCGTCCTCACCCGGGGAGTGGCACTCGTCCACGCCCAGACGGGGGCCGCCACCCGCGAGGGGCTGGCCGTGCTGCGTCTCGACACCCCGGTGGAGTTCGGCCACCCGACGAACGACCCCGTCGACGTGCTCCTCGCCTTCTCCTCCGGCGGCGACCACCTGACGATGATCCGCGCGGTCGCGGCCGGACTGAGCACCGGGCTGGCCGACCGCCTGCGCGAGGCAGGGGACGCTGCGGAGGCCGAACGGCTGCTCGCCGAGGTGGTCACCGGTGAGTGACGTCGTCGCCCGGCTCACCGGTCTCGTCACCGCGCACCTGTCCCGGGTGCTCACGGACGCCGCCCCGGACCTGCGGGCGGCTGCCGACGCCGTCGCCCGGGCCGGTCGGGAGGGGCACCTCGTCCACGCCACGGGAGCGGGGCACTCGCTCGCCGGCGTGGTCGAGACCTTCTACCGGGCCGGCGGCCTCGTCCACGTCCGCCCCCTCTGGCACGCCGACCTCCTGCCCCTCAACGGTGCCCTGCGGTCCACGACGGCGGAACGGACCCGCGGCCTGGCCGAGGAGGTCGTCGGCGGGGCCGGCCTCGTCCCCGGTGACGTCCTCGTCGTGTTCTCCAGCTCGGGGGTCAACCACTTCCCCGTCGAGGCCGCCGAGATCGCCCGGCGGGCGGGCGCGACGGCCGTCGCGGTGACGTCCCGGACGGCCTCGGCGCAGGCTCCGGCGCGGGCCGGGCGGCGGCTCCACGAGGTGGCCGACGTCGTCATCGACACCCAGGTCCCACCCGGCGACGTGACGTGGCCGCCCGAGGAGCCGCGGACGGCGCCGCTCTCCTCGATCGTCAACGCCGCCGTCTGGGACGCGGTGCTCGTGCTCGTCCACGAGCAGTCACCGGAGCTGCCGCTGTGGCAGAGCGCCAACATCGCGGCACCGACGGTCTCCAACGCGGACCTCGCCGACCGCTTCGCGGGCCGGGTCCCCGAGCTCACCCGGGGGACGGCCGAGCCGCCGGGGTGAGGGGTGCCGGCCGCTACAGCGCCGTGGACAGCTCGTAGCGGTCGCCGCGGTAGGAGGAGACCGTGTACTCCACGGTGCGGCCGCGCCAGGTCGACGTCCGCGTGAGGTGGAGCACGGCCGCGTGGGCGGGCACCTCGAGCAGCGTGGCCTCCTCGGCGGTGACGGGGCGGGCACGGACGGTCTGCTCCCCGCCGTCGAAGACGATGTCGGCGCGCGTCGCGAGCAGGGAGTAGAGCGACTGGTCGGTGAGGTCCTCCGCGGTGAGGTCGGGCAGGAGCTCGGCAGCGACCGTCGCCTGCTCGATCGCCATCGGGGTCCCGTCCGCGGTGCGGAGCCGCCGGACGGTGTGCACCAGGGCGTCGGGAGACACGTCGAGCGCCGCTGCCGCCTCCGGCTCGGGCGGCGCCGTCGTGAAGGACAGGGTGCGGGCCCCGGGGACGAACCCGCGGGCCCGCATGTCGACCGTGAACGAGGAGAGCTGGATCGGCATCCGGATGCGTGGCGCGGAGACGAAGGTCCCGCGCCCCACCGCGCGGGTCACCCGGCCCTCGGTCTCGAGCTCGGTGAGGACGCGCCGCGCCGTCATCCGGGACACGTCCAGCGTGTCGGCGAGCTCGCGCTCCGAGGGCAGTGGGTCACCGACCTGCAACCGGCCGTCGATGTGGTCGAGCAGCACCCGCTTGAGCCACACGTACTTCGGGACCCCCGTGGGCCGCGGCGGCACCGGTCGCAGCGACATCCCCACCTCCTCGCCCGGTGAGCGTACCGTCGCAGCCGCGCGCCGACCCAACGTCCGGCTGCCCAGGACCGGACTTTCGACGGAGGCAGAACCGGGTGCTGACGGGCTACCCTGCCGGTGTGGGGCGGGGCACAGTCGAAGCAGCGTACGGCCGGCGGGCGGAGGAGTACTCCGACCTGCTCGGCTCCATGCGGGCGACCCACGAGGACGACCGCAGGCTCGTCGCGCAGTGGGCGCGCACGCTGTCCGGCCCGGTCCTCGACGTCGGGTGCGGTCCGGGCCACTGGACCCAGTACCTCTGGCACCAGGGGCTCGACGTCACCGGGGTGGACCTGGCCCCCGAGATGGTGGCACTCGCCCGGGAGCGGTACCCGCACCTCACGTTCGAGCGCGCGGACCTCATGGACCTCGACGTGCCCGACGGGCACGCCGCCGGGATCTTCGCCTGGTACTCCCTCATCCACGTCGACCCGATTCGGATGCCCGCGGCGCTGCGGGAGCTGGCCCGGGTCACCGTGCCGGGCGGCAGCCTCCTCGTCGGCTACTTCCTCGGGACCTCCGGCACGCCGTTCCAGCACGCTGTGACCACGGCGTACTACTGGAGCGCCGGCAGCCTGAGCAGGCTGCTGGCGGACGCCGGGTTCGACGTCCTCACCACCACGTCCCGACCCGCGCCGCGGAACGGACCGCTCGCCGCCCTCCGCGGCCGGCCGCCGGCGGTCCAGGGGAGCCGCCCCCACGGCGCCATCGTCGCGCGGCGCCGGTAGCGGGCACACCAAAGGGCCGCCCGACGATCGTCGAGCGGCCCTCGGGGCGCTCAGCTCGCCCGGTCACCCGGGCGGGAGGTCACAGCGCGGCGCGCTGGACCTTGCCGGCCTTGAG
>DAHVRG010000023.1 GCA_027322565.1 Georgenia sp. | reverse complement strand
CCGTGTGCTCCTCCGGTTCCGGGCTCACCTCCGGCTCGGGGGTGGCGGCCGGCGCCGGTGGCGGTGCGGCGGGCCGGGGCGCCGCCGCGACGACCGGGCGGACGGGCTCGGCGTCGTCCCCGGTGGGGAGGTCGGCGAGTGGGAGGTCGGGCATCGTCTTCTGCGGCTCGTCCCGGACCGGGGCGTCGGGGGAGGTGAAGGTGTCCACCTCCGTCTTGACGGAGAGGGCCGGCACCTCCTCGTCCGGTGGTTCCGGGGTCGACACGGGCGACCTGCCGAGCTCGGCCGGGTCGACCCGCTCGGACGACCGGGACGCGCGCGTCTCCGTCAGGTGTGTGGGGATCCCGCTCGCCTCGAGCGGGAGGAGGACCCAGGCCGGGACCGTCGGCGCGGCTGTCACGGTTCCGGCCAGCACGGTCACGGTGAGCACGAAGGACACGGCGACGCCGCCGAGGCGTCGCGCGACTCGTCGAGGACGGGGCGGTGCCGTCCGTTCACCACCTGCCACGGCGGCAGGCTAACGAGCAACACCTCATCTGTCACATCCGTAACAGAAGCCACAACAGTCCCCGAGGGGGAGCCCGCCCCGCGTGTCGGCGAACGCGGCCGACTGGTCAGTCGACGACGCCGTAGAGGCGGTCTCCGGCGTCCCCCAGACCCGGGACGATGTAGGAGCTCTCGTCCAGGCGTTCGTCGACGGCGGCGGTGACGATCTTCACCTCGCCCCGCGTGCCGATGGTGTGCTCGACGGTCCGCATCCCCTCCGGGGCCACGAGCAGGCAGATCGCCGTCACGTCACGCGCCCCGCGCTCGAGGAGGTACTCGATCGCCGCGACCAGGGTGTTCCCGGTGGCGAGCATCGGGTCGAGCACGAACACCTGCCGGCCGCTGATGTCGTCCGGCAGCCGGTTCGCGTAGGTGATCGCCTCCAGCGTCCGCTCGTCCCGCTGCATCCCGAGGAAGCCCACCTCCGCGGTGGGCAGCAGCCGGGTCATCCCGGCGAGCATCCCGAGCCCCGCGCGGAGGATCGGCACGACGAGCGGACGCGGGGAGGCAAGGTGGGTGCCGGTCGTCGACGCCACCGGGGTGGTGATCTCCACCTGCTCGGTCCGCACCTCGCGGGTGGCCTCGTAGGCGAGGAGCGTGACGAGCTCGTCGACGAGCAGCCGGAAGGTCGGCGACTCGGTGCGCTCGTCCCGCAGGACGGTCAGCTTGTGGGCGATGAGCGGGTGGTCCGCGACGTGCAGGCGCATGGGTAGAACGTACCGGTGCCACGCCGGCGACGGGCAGGATGGAGGCCATGGCTCCCTGGACCGCGGCGATGGACAGCGCCCTCGAGGTCGCCGCTCGTGCTCCGGCCGGCGGTGACGTCCCGGTCGGAGCCGTGGTGCTCGACCCCGCCGGCCGGGTGCTGGCGGCGGCGCACAACCGGTGCGAGGTCGACAGGGACCCGACCGCCCACGCCGAGATGCTGGCGATCCGGGCCGCGGCGGCGCGCCTCGGGGATGTGCGCCTGGAGGGCTGCACGCTCGTCGTCACGCTCGAGCCCTGCACCATGTGCGCCGGTGCGATCGTGCTGGCGCGACCGGCCAGGCTCGTCCTCGGCGCCTGGGACCCGAAGGCAGGCGCCTGCGGCTCGGTGCGCGACGTCGTCCGGGACGCACGGCTCAACCACCGGGTCGAGGTCATCGGCGGGGTCGAGGCCGACCGTGCGGCGTGGCTGCTCCGCGACTTCTTCGCCGGGCGCCGCTGACACCGCCGGCCGGACGGCTGCTACAGGACGTCGGCGAGGTAGGTGAGCGCCGTCGTCGTGCTCATCTCGACCTTGACCGTCGCGAGCTCGTCGCCGCGGGTGAGGCCACGGGTGATGATGACCACCGGTTTGCCGGCCTTCGCGGCCTGGCGCACGAACCGCAGCCCGGACATCACCGCCAGGGATGACCCGGCGACGAGCAGCGCGTCCGCCTCGTCCACGATGGCGCGGGCCCGCTCCACCCGCTCGCGGGGCGCCGTGCCGCCGAAGAACACGACGTCGGGCATGAGGATGCCGCCGCACCGCGGGCAGTCGGCGATGCGGAAGTCGGCGGTGCTCTCCAGCGCCGCGTCGGCGTCCGGTGCGACCTCGACGTCCGCCACGTGCCGTTCCCGCCAGCCCGGGTTGAGCCGGGTGAGCGTCTCGTCGAGATGTTCGCGCGAGATGACGTTGCCGCAGTCGCGGCACACCACGCGGTCGTACCGGCCGTGGAGGTGGACGACGTTGCGCGACCCCGCCTTGAGGTGGAGCAGGTCGATGTTCTGGGTGACGACGCCGTTGACGATGCCCTCGTGCTCCATCCGGGCCAGCGCCTCGTGCCCGGCGTTGGGCGCTACATCACGCAGGAACCGCCACCCCAGGTGGTTGCGCGCCCAGTAGTGGCGTCGGTGCGCCTCCGTGGCGAGGAACTCCTGGTGGGTGATCGGGCGGCGCGGCGGCGAGCCGGGGCTGCGGTAGTCGGGCACACCGGAGTCCGTGGAGACGCCCGCGCCGGTGAGGGCCGCGACCGTGCTCCCGGACAGCACGTCGACCACCGGAGCCAGCGCGGCCGGGACGTCGGCAGGCTCCGGACGGGCCTCGTGCGCGGGCGGCGCGACGATGAGCGGGCGGGGCAGCTCCACACCGCCGAGGGTAACGCGGGACACTACTCCGCGAACTTCCCGATCTGGTCGCGCAGGGAGTTCGCCATCCAAGAGAGGTTGGAGCCCTCTCCGGTCGCGGCCGTGATGACCCCGACCCGCTCGTTCATATCGTCGATGAGGGCGGCGATCGTGTCGATCGCCTGGGCGGCGTCCGCGGCGGCGGCGACGGCGGCGTCCATCTGGGTCCCGATGGTCGTCGCGGAGCGCGCGGTCTCGTCCGCCAGCGTGCGCACCTCGTGGGCGACGACGGCGAACCCGCGCCCGGCCTCGCCGGCGCGAGCGGCCTCGATGGTCGCGTTGAGGGCGAGCATGCGGGTCTGGGCCGCGACCTTGCTGATGAGGGTCACCGCCTCCGAGGTCGCCGCCGAGGTCTCCTCCAGCTGGCGGACGGTGCCGAGCGCGTCGTTGGCGCGGCTGACCGCCGTCGAGGTGGAGCCGGCGAGCTGGGCGGTGGCGTCAGCGACCTCCCCGAGGTCGACGGTCACCTGCGCCGAGGCCTCGATCGCCGAGGAGGCGAACTCGGTCCGCGCGGCGACCTGCTGGGCGAGGTGCTCGGCCCCCTCGTGCATCGACTCCCGGCCCGCGTCGATCCGGGTGGCCGCCTCGCGGAAGGCGCCGGGCATGCCCTGGTTGAGGAAGCGGCGGTAGTAGCGCCCGTCGGCGGCGGCGGCGAGTGCCGCCTGCGACTCGCGCACGAAGGCGTCCACGACATCGAGGAGCCGGTTGACGCCGCCGCGCAGGGCCACGAGCTCGGGGCTGTCGCCGAGGTCGGGGACGCGTCCTTCGAGGTCGCCCTCCGCGGCGCGGGCGACGATGTCGGCGAGCGCCCGCGTGGCGGCGCGCTGCGCCTCGAGCTCGCGCTCGTGCGCCGGGGCAGGAGGCTTCCGGACGGTACGGACCCTCATCGGACGACCTCGCCGATCAGCTGCCACACGAACTCCTCGTAGGTCTGTCCGCCCAGGGTGTCCTCCAGGGCCTGCCGTGACGCCGCGGCGGCGTCCACCGCGCGGCGGTGCCCGGCCTCCGCGGCCCGCATCTGGGCGTAGAGCGGCTCGATCCGGGCGATCGCCGCCCGCTCGGGGGAGCGCCGGTTCGAGTGGTAGCCGACGATCGTGCCGTGCCGGTCCCGCGACGCGGTGATGTGGGCGAGCACCCAGTAGTTCGCGCCGTCCTTGGCGAGGTTGTTGAGGTAGGCGAAGATCTCGCCCCCGTCCTGGATCGTCTCCCACACGAGGCGGAACAGCCCGCGCGGTGTTTCCGGGTGACGGATGATGTTGTGGGGCTTGCCGAGGATCTCCTGCTCGGCGTACGCCGAGACGCGCAGGAACACGTCGTTGGCGTAGGTGATGTGCCCCTTGAGGTCGGTCTTGGAGACGATGATCTCGTCTTGGCCGAAAGTGCGTTCCACGACCCGAGCATCGGCAGTGCGTCGGTCTTCCTGAGGGAGTCCGGCCCACCTCGAGTGAGGCGAGCGCCACAGGTCTGCGTGGTCCGGGGCGGTTGGGGGCGCCGGACCGTGCCGTTACACTGGTCGGCGGTAGCGTGTCCGAGCGGCCGAAGGTGCGGCACTCGAAATGCCGTGTGGTGCAAGCCACCGTGGGTTCAAATCCCACCGCTACCGCTCGCGCCGGCCCGGGGCCCTAGTGGTCCCGGGCCGAGCCGTATCCGGGCGCGCGGCGTGCACGGCCGGCTCAGCGGGCGTAGCGGTGGACGAAGTTCGCCAGGATCCGCCCCACGTGGCTGACGTCCGCGGCGGCGACCTCGCGGCGGATCGCGTCGAACTCGCTCGGGTCGGCGTAGCCGGCGTGCCGGTAGATCTCCATGCGTTCCAGCAGGGTGTCGAGGGTGAGCTCGGGGTGGAACTGGGTGCCGTAGAGGTTGGTGCGCACCCGGAACATCTGGACTGGGCACTGCTCCGAGGTGGCGAGGAGGACGGCGGCCTCGGGCAGGTAGGTGCAGGCCTCCTTGTGCCCGACGTAGGCCTGGAAGCTCAGGGGGAGGCCGGCGAGCACGGGGTCGGCGGCGCCCTCGTCGGTCAGCGTGATGACCGGGGCGCCGATCGGCTCTGCGTAGGTCCCGTCGATGACACCGCCGATGTGGCGGGCGAGGGTGCCGACTCCGTAGCAGGCGCCGAAGAAGGGGAAGTCGCGCGCCCACAGCTCGTCGAGGAGGCCACCGAGCTCGGCCTCCACCCGGCGCTGGGTGTCGCTCTTGTGGCTGTCCGGGATCGAGCTGGTGAACGGGCTCCCGCCGACGATGACGCCGGAGTAGTCGTCGAGGTCGAGGTCGGGCAGGGGCTCGGCCTCGAGGCGGATGCGGCGCAGCTCGTGCTCCTCGAGGCCGGCGAGCTCGAGGATCGAGGCGTACTCCGAGTCGGCGGCGGCGTCCTCGGAGCGGGTGGCGAGCAGCAGGAAGGGCTTCACGAGCGGCAGGGTAGCCCCGGTCGGGCGCTCACACGCCCGCTCGCGCGAGGAGTATGAGGAGGAGCACCCCGAGCCAGATCGCCGTCATGGCATACCCCGTGGCCAGGCCGGCGACCGCCAGGCCGCGGCCGCCCTCGTAGGAGCTGCGCAACCGGCGCAGGGCCGCGTGGCCGAACGCGATGGCCAGCAGGCAGACCCCGGGGAGGACCACCCCGAGGATCCCGAGGACCATCGCGGTGACCGCGACGCTGTCGTTGCGGTACGCGGGCGTGGTGTAGCCGGTACCGCCGAGCACCTGGGCCCGGTGCTCCTCGGTGGCCCCGAACGCGTGCACCCAGGAACCGGGCGCCGGCGCCGCCTCTGGCGCCGGCGTCGCGTAGGGGTTGTGCCCCGGGGCGGCGGGCCCCGGGGCCGGTGCGTAGCGCGCGGGCGGGGGTGGGTGGGGTGCCGGGCCGTCGGGTGCGGCGGGTGGGGTCCGGCCCGCGGAGGTCTCCCGCCCGGGCGCCTGCCACTGGTCGTCGCTCACCCGGTCAAGGATCCCATGCGGGAACGCGCCCGGCGCCCTGTCCACAGGCGGTAGTCTGCGCGGCGGTATCCACCGCGGCGAAGGGTTGACCATGGCGATCTGGACGGTGCACGGCGACGGAGTACGGGTGGGACCCGGCGAGGTGGTCGCGCCGGGGGAGCGGCTCAGCTGGCCGCGGACCATCGGGATCGGTGCGCAGCACGTCGTCGCGATGTTCGGCGCCACCTTCCTCGTCCCGCTCATCACCGGGTTCCCGCCGGCGACGACCCTCTTCTTCTCCGCCATCGGCACCCTCCTCTTCCTCGTCATCACCCGGAACCGGGTGCCGAGCTACCTCGGGTCCAGCTTCGCCTTCATCGCCCCGATCGGGGCGGCCACCCAGGTCGGCGGCATGTCCGCCGCGCTGGGTGGCGTGCTCGTCACCGGTGTGCTGCTCGCGGTGGTCGGGCTCGTCGTCCACGTCGCCGGTGCCCGGTGGATCGACGTCGTCATGCCCCCTGTCGTCACCGGCACGGTGGTCGCGCTCATCGGGTTCAACCTCGCCCCGGCCGCGTGGGGCAACGTGTCCGAGGCACCCCTCACGGCGCTGGTGACCATCGCCGTCGTCGTCCTCGTCACCGTCCTGTTCCGCGGCATCATCGGCCGGCTCGCGATCCTCGTCGGGGTGCTCGCCGGGTACGTCGTCGCCGTCCTGCGCGACGAGGTGGACTTCACCGAGGTCGCCGCCGCGCCCCTGTTCGGGCTGCCGACCTTTACCGCACCGACCTTCGACCTCGCCCTCATGGGGCTGTTCGTGCCCGTCGTCGTCGTGCTCGTCGCCGAGAACATCGGGCACGTGAAGTCGGTCGCGGCGATGACGGGGGAGAACCTCGACGACGTCACCGGCCGCGCCCTCCTCGCCGACGGCGTCGCCACCACGCTCGCCGGAGCGGGCGGCGGTTCCGGGACGACGACGTATGCGGAGAACATCGGCGTCATGGCCGCGACCCGGGTCTACTCGACCGCTGCGTACTTCGTCGCGGCAGGCGTCGCGCTGCTCCTCAGCCTCTCCCCGAAGTTCGGCGAGCTCATCGCCACCGTCCCGGCCGGGGTGCTCGGCGGTGCCGCGACCGTGCTGTACGGGATGATCGGCGTCCTCGGCGCGCGGATCTGGGTGCAGAACCGGGTGGACTTCTCCGACCCGGTCAACCTCACGACGGCAGGGATCGCGCTCATCATCGGCATCGCCAACTACACGTGGGTCGCCGGCGAGATGCGCTTCGAGGGCATCGCCCTGGGGACCGCCGCCGCCCTGGGTGTCTACCACCTCATGCGGGCACTGTCCCGGTGGCGCGGGACGAGTGCGGAGCCGGTGAGCCCGGCGTCGGTGCCCGCGCCGGAGACGACCAGCTCGAGGGGCTGAGCGGCCGCTCAGCCCTCGGCGGCCACCTCGTCGACGGCGTCGTCGGTGGGGATGGTCACCGGTGTGCAGCCCGGGGGCGGGGGCAGCGGCTGCTCGGGGTCGACCGGGTTCGACTCGGGCGGTGGCACCTCGCTGAACGAACCACCGAGGACGACGTCGATGGTCGCGTCCTCCCGACCGTCGAGGGTGACGGTCGCGCCGGAGATGAGCTGGGCGACGGTGTAGGCGGCCTGGAGCCCGCGCGGCCCGCTGACGATGTTCGCCACCCCGTCGAAGCTGCCGCCATAGTTCGCCTCCTGGGAGATGACGACGCCGTACTGCGCGAGCCCGCCGGCGGTCCGGGCCGCGAGGCCGCTCTGGTCCGTGGCGTTGTACACGTTCGCGGTGATCTCCCCGAACGGGGCCGGCAACGCGTCGGCGGGCGGGCACGGCACGCTCGCCGACGCGGCATCGGTCGGCTCGGGGGAGCTGAACGGGCGGGCGAAGGGGGAGGGGATCACGCGTCCCCACACTGCCGCGGACAGGAGGAGGACCGCGAGCAGGGCGGTGATGAGGATCCCGAAGATGAGCGTCTGCCGTTGCTGCAGGCGGCGGCGACGGGCGGCGCGCCGACGCTCGGCCTCGGCTTGGTCGGTCGTCACAGCCCAAAGGTAACGGCTCGGCGGCGGTGCTCGTGGCACCGGCGCGGGCGCTAGGCCGGGGACGGGCCTGCGGAGCCGGGGAGCACGCTGCCGTCGTCGGCGAGCTCGAGCACCCGGGCGTGGAGGTGGAGGCGCTGCTGGAGAGCGGCCCGCAGCGCCCGGTGGAGGCCGTCCTCGAGGTAGAGCGTCCCGCGCCAGGAGACGACGTGGGCGAACAGGTCGCCGTAGAAGGTCGAGTCCTCGGCGAGGAGGTGGCGCAGGTCGAGCTCGCGCTTCGTCGTCACCAGCTCGTCGAGCCGCACCTGGCGGGGTGGGACCGCCGCCCAGTCACGCGTGTTCTCCACCCCGTGGTCGGGGTAGGGGCGACCGTCGCCGACTGCCTTGAAGATCACGGCTCGATCGTAAGGGGCCGCACCGCCGGGCGGGTGGGCCAACGCGCCGGACGGACCGCAGCCCGACCGCCTGACGACGAAGGGCCCGCGACCGAGCAGGTCGCGGGCCCTTCGGCCGGCGGAGGATGGGGGATTCGAACCCCCGAGGGCGTGAACCCAACACGCTTTCCAAGCGTGCGCCATAGGCCGCTAGGCGAATCCTCCGCAACCGAGGGTACCCGAGGAAGTCGCGCGGATCGAACCGCCCGGCAACAGGTGTGCGACATCCCTCATCCGCGGGTGGCGTCAGCGGCGCCCGGCGCGGCAGGTGCGCGCCTCGTCGTCGAGGCGGACGCGCGCCGAGGCCATTGCGCGCGGCAGGTCGGCAGGCGGAGAATTCTGTCCTCGACTCCTCCCGAGGGGCTCGCCGTGGACGCCTTGCTCCAGCTCATGAGGTCGATGGCCGGCACCGACCTCTCCGGTGACGGTGCACCTGAGATCGTCTCGCTCGAGTACGCGGGAAGGTCGGTGACCCTGGGGGAGCCACGTCCCGACCGGAGGCTGGCGCTCGTCCTCGTCGAGGCACGGCCCATCCGGGACGCGGACGGCCGGCGTTCCCTCCTCCCACGTCTCGACCGGCTGGTCCAGGACGTCCGCCGTGAAGGCACCGACTGTCGCCTGGTCAGCGCCGACCTGTACCAGGGCGGCGCCCAGAAGGACGGTCGCGTCCTGCTCGCGCTGCGGCGGTTCTTCCAGCAGGCCCGCCCCCGTCTGGGCCTGACCGCGGTCGTCCTGGTGGGACGGTTCCCGGAGGCGCAGATCCTGCGCCGGTGGCCGTGGGCGCCGGCGTTCGAACGGACCATCGACGGCGTGGCGACGGCGGGCCGAAGGTACCTCGCCGTCGAGGCGGAGCTGGTCGCCGGTTCCGCCGACATCGTCCTCGCGGACCTCAGCGGCAGCTGGGAGGACCTCTACCGGCCGCGGGTCTCCACCCGTGCCCTCCACCTGCTG
>DAHVRG010000009.1 GCA_027322565.1 Georgenia sp. | reverse complement strand
GGTCGGCAGCGCGTGCGTCGAGCGCGTCCGGCGCCGCCGGCCCGTACTCCCCCGTCTCCACCCGGTCGAGAAGCAGGTCGAGCGCCGTGACGACCTCCGCCGTCGTGAAGGTGCAGTGCCCGCGCGCCTTGACGAACGTGTTGCGCAGCATCTCCCCCCTGCCGGCGTGCTCGACGACCGACCGGTAGGCGTCGTCGTCCGCGGTCGGCCCGGCCGGGTCGCCGGTCGTGTGCAGGGAGACGACCGGCACCGCGAGCTCGCCGTCGAAGGTCGCCAGCGACTCGACGTAGCGGACGGCGTCCTCGTCCGCGGTGAGACGCTCGGCGGTGTGGAGCGCCTGGAGGTCCGCCTCGAGGTCACCACCGGCGGCGGCGTAGGCGGCCCGCACCTCCTCGATCCGGCCGGAGTCCCGCAGCGCCTCGCGGTAGTCGACGTCGTTGTTCCACGAGAACGAGCCACCGGCGGTCTCCTCGAAGGGGGCGCGGATGGAGGCGCCGACGGCGAGCGGCATGCTCTCGGCGTAGGCCTCGACCCGGTCGGCGAGCTCGGTGAGCTCCTCGCCGTCCGCGTCGAGGGCCGGGATCTTGGACAGCGCGGCGGCGAGGGCGATCCGGGCCTGTCCCAGGGGGGAGGAGACGGCCGTGCTCACCAGCTCGTCCAACGCCTCGCCCTCGGCCCGGACGTCCCCGATCCGGGTGATGTCCAGCGGGGAGTCGGGGTCGACCAGCGTCCTGAGCGCGAAGGTGGTGTCGAGCTTGGCGTTCCACATGGAGATCGCCCCGGCGCCCCCACCGCACATCGGCGCGGCCCCGTCGAGCCACTCCGGTGCCTGCTGGGCGATGATCCGGGTGGTCAGGCCCGCCTGCGAGGAGCCCGTCGCGATCGTCGTGTGCGGGACGGCACCGGCGATCCGGGCGAGCGTGTCGTGGGCGACCGTGGCGTTGTCCCGGCTGCCGCCGAGATCCCAGTCGGCGTGGTACTCGTACCCGATCATCGCGACGCCCCGCTCGCTGAGCCAGCGGTGCTCCGGGCGGTCGAGCCGGGTCACCCGACCGAGGACCGCTGCGGTGCCGTCCCAGTCGGCGGGCACGTGTGCGACGTAGCGCCTGCCGTCCGCGAAGGTGCCCTCGAGGTCCACGTCCACCCGCGGGTAGTAGGCGCGCACGAAGCCGGGCACCTCGAGGTCGGCAAAGTCGGCGGCCCCGAGGTCCACGCTGCTTGCCGCGTCGAGGGCTGCGGCACGGGCCTCCAGGGCGTCCGCCGACGTGTCGGGCCAGGTGCCCGTGTCGATGCGCTCGGCGAGCGTGTCCAGCGCGGCGACGGTCTCCGCCGGGCTGTAGCTGCAGTGGCCGGGCCGGTCGACGTACGTCTGCCGGAGGAGCTCGGCCCTGCCCGCCGCGGCGACCGCGTCGGCGTAGGCCTGGGCCTGACCGATGACCGGGGCGGTGTCCCCACTCTCGTGGAGCGTGAGCACCGGCTGGGTGATCCGGCCGGTCGGGGTGGCGTTGCGCAGCATGTACTGGACGGCGGCCGCGTCGGCGGTGACCCGCGGGGTGGCGGCCAGCGTCGCGAGGTCCTCCTCGAGGCTGAGGCCTGCAGCGGCGTACAGCGCCTCGACCTGGGCGCTGTTCCCCGAGATGCGCAGCTGCTCGGCGTAGTCGATGCCGGTGTTCCACGAGAAGTTCCCGCCGGCGCGCGCCTCCAGCGGCTCGCGCGGGGAGAACACGCTGAACATGAAGACCGAGGCCTGCTGGTCCAGCTGCGCCTCGTGGTCGTCGGCGGCGGGGCGCTCGGCGCCCTGCTGCACCCAGCCGGGGATCTGCGCGACGGCGGCCGCCAGCGCGATCCGCGCGCGACCCTCCGGGGTCCCCCGCGCCTCCTCCAGGACGGCGCTCGCCGCAGCGGAGCGGGCACGCTCGTCGCTGACGTTCACGAGCTCGATCGCGTCGTCGTCGGGCGCGAGCAGCGTCTTGAAGACGAAGGCGCCGTCGAGACCGCTGTTGAGCATGCCGACACCGCCGGCGACCGAGGCACACATCGGCAGCGCGCCGTCGATGGTCCCCGGGTAGCGCTCGGCCAGCGCCGCCGAGACCTGCCCGCCCATCGAGCTGCCCCAGGCGATCGTCGCCGCGGGCTCGCTGCCGAGGACGTCGAGCGCCTCCGCGTACAGGTCGGGTGTCTCCTCGAGGAAGTCCTCCACCGCCCAGCCGTTGGTCGTCGGCTTGAGCGCGGCCAGTGCGTACCCCTCCGACAGCAGCCACTCCCGGGTGGCTCCCCCGGGCCCGCTCGTGGCCTCGCCACCCGGCGGCCCGCCGATGTACCCGAGGTTCCACAGCAGCAGCTTGCCGTTCCACCCGGCGGGCACCTCGACGACGTACCGCGACCCGGAGGGCAGGTCACCGCGGTGGACCCCCTCCTCCGGTGCCGCGGCGGCCGATGTCGCCGCCGTGGGGACGAGCCCGAGGGCGAGGACGCTCGCCGCCAAGCCACCCATGAGTCTTCTTCTCAGCACGCCAACCCCTTCGTCGTGACGTCTCTTCCAGGTTCTCCGGGCCGTTCGGGCCCGCGGTCAGTGGGTGGACCTCCTTCGGCTCGCCCCTACCCCAGCACCGAGTCCTCGAGCCACCGCGCCACCCGCCCCCGGACGGCGGTGACGTCGTAGCTGCTCGCGTCGGCGTTGTCCGCGTGCACCTCGATGACCGGGATGCCGGCCGCGCGCAGGGCCCGGGTGGTGGCCCAGGAGCCCCGCGGGTCGTCGGAGACGAGGTGGACCACGCCGTCCACGCCGTGGCGGCGGGCCTCGTTGACGTACCACTCGGCCGAGGCCGGTGGGACGTAGAGGTGCTCGTTGAAACCGACGAAGCGGGAGGCGAGCGCACGCAGCGGGTCGTCCCCGTAGCGGGCGTAGCCGTCGGCGGCGATCGCCAGGTACATCGACCAGACGAAGACGGCCCCGTACTCCTCCTCGAAGTGCCGGTAGAACCCGAGGTCAAACCACAGCCCGCGCCCCACCCACATGAGCCGTGCCCGCTCGGGGTGGGCGAGGGCCGCCCCGGCGGCCACCCGCTCGGCCACCTCGTCGTGGAGCCGTCGCGCTGCGTCACGCGCCCACGTCGTCCCGCGGTGCCACTGCGGCAGCATGACCGCCGGGATGGAGTCGGTGACGCTGACCGGGCAGGGGGCGGTGGCCGCGACGAGGTCGCGGGTGCGGCGGTTCCACTCCGCCTGCTCGTTGCCCAGCCGCATGATCTCGGCGAGGCGGTCGAGGTCGAGCGACCGGCCGGTGCGTTCCTCGAGGAGCTCGATGAGGCCGTGCATCTCGGCGACGAGCAGGTCGATGCGCTCGGTCCCGACCAGCCGCTCCCAGTCGTGGGCCAGGTCGTCCCACCAGTACGGCTCCGCCGTGGCGCTGGCCGCGGCCTCCAGCGGGTAGAAGGTCACCCCGGGCTGCTCCCCCCAGGCGTCGAACACCTTGCGCGTGGTGTCGCCGGTGAGCTCGCCGAGGACGAGGAAGGGCCGGGGCAGCCCACCCCAGGGCGCGTCCTCGGGAGCGGGGTCGAAGGCGGCGCCGAGCCCGATGGCGTTGTACTGCTCGGAGTCCCGGGGGTACCCGCGCTCGGCGACCAGGTCGAGGTAGCGCTGGGCACCGCCCTTCGCAGCCGCGATCGAGGACCAC
Organism: Georgenia sp.; assembly: GCA_027322565.1. GTDB lineage: Bacteria > Actinomycetota > Actinomycetes > Actinomycetales > Actinomycetaceae > Oceanitalea. Next base: position 3,130 of record DAHVRG010000009.1, on the reverse strand, counting down.
CACTGGTTGACGACGTAGGGGATGTCGAAGGCCCGGAGGATCTCGTGCGGGGTGTCGGCGTTGACGAGCGCGACGAGGCCTCCGTCCGCGGCGTGCCGCTGGACGCCGGCGAACCACTCGCGCTGGTGCCGCAGGGCCTCCGCGGCCGAGGACAGCCGTCGTGCGTTCATACCCGTGCCTCCTGCTCCAGTGCCCGCTCGAGCGCGGCCGTGTCGACCGTGCCGTACCGCTGTCCGGTGAGGACCGCCGTCGGCACCTCCACCGCAGCCGCCTGGTGGGGGACGTCCCACGTCGGTGCGTCGTCCCTCTCCCGCGCGTAGCAGAGCAGCAGCTCGGCGCCCGTCCGACGGACCGCGGCGGCGGTGTACGCGGCGCGCTCCTGCATCGAGGCGTGATGGGGCGTGGGCCCGTTGTCGCGGTAGCGTTCCGCGATCGCCTCGACGCTCGGCTCGGTGACGTCGGCACCGACGGCCAGCTCACCGTGGTCGTGGTCCTCCCCGACGACGACGGCACCGCGGTCCTCGAGCTCCCGGTAGACATCGGCCGTGTCGTGGCTGCTCCCGGTGACGAAGACGCGCCGGCCCGCCCGGACGGGCAGGCCGGCACCGTCCCGCAGGTCGGTGAGCAGGGAGAGGAGCTCGGCGAGCGGCAGCCGGCCCTTGACGCCGTGGACGGCGAGCGCCTCCTGGCCGCTGAGCCGCGGGGGTCGTGACCGGCGCAGCGCGGCGATCTCGCGGTACCGGCGACGCTCGGTGTTGTGCGCCTCGACCGCCGCGCGCAGGGTCGCGGGGGTCACCCGCGCGCCGGTCCACCCCTCGACCACCGTGCAGAGCTGCTGGACGCGGGTGATGTTGTACCGCAGGGTGCTCGGACGGGGCAGGTGGAGCAGGTCGGCGAGGTGGACCGGGGGCAGGCTCGTCCCGGGTTCGACGCGGTGGATCTCGCGCATGACGTAGAAGAGCCGCTGCGAGGCGTCGCAGTCGGAGGAGACCACCACCCCCCGGAGCGGGCCGAACCTCCCGGCGAGGAGCCCGGCGAGCAGCGCCCGCGCGGCCGGGTCCAGCCCCGTACCGAGGTAGGCGTCGGCGGTGCGGGTGTCCCAGTCGGGCGAGCCGCGCAGGCGGAGCGCACGGGCGCCCGCCGCGGTGAGGATCTCCTCGGGGACGTCCTGCCCGACGTAACCGATGACCGGCTCGTCCGGTACGTCCAGGGGGCCGTCGCTCCGGTAGGCCGCGAGGATCCGTTCCAGGGCGGCACCGGCGGTCGCGTGTGCGGTGGATGTCATGGGGCTCCTTCCCGGTCGGTCTCCCCGGCCGCGCGGCGGCGGGCGCGGGCGGGGCGCAGGACGGTGAACGTCACGAGGGTGGCGCAGCCGAGGCAGGCCGCCGCGCCGACGGCCAGGGCCGTCTGGCCGGAGGTGGCGTCGACCAGCGCGCCCGCGTAGAGGGCGCCGAAGGGGGCCATGCCCACGTTGCCCATGGTGAGCAGGGACATCACCCGCCCGATCTGGTGCGGCTCCGCGGACACCTGGGCGGCGCTGTAGATGAGCCCCTGGTAGGTGCCGATCCCGAGCCCGAGCACCGGGGCGAGGACGAGCAGGAGCGTGAGCGAGGGGGCCGCCGCGTTGACGGCGAGCGCGACGGCGAACGCGAGGCAGCCGGGCACGAGGTAGCTGACACGGGAGGTGCGCAGGCCCGCGACGAGCAGCCCGCCGAGGATCGCGCCCACCGCGTTGAGCGCGTGGGTGGCACCGAGCGCTCCGGCGTCGCCCCCGAACCCGAGGTAGACGATCGAGGTGAGGACGACGTTCATGTTCATCGCGGTGACGGTGACGGCGACGTTGACGACGAGGAGGACGACGAGCGGCCGGTTGCCCAGTACCTCGCGCAGCGCCGCCAGCACGGAACGGCTTGCCGACTCGGCGCGCGGCCGGGCGTGGAGCGTCGCGGGCCGGATGAGGAGCAGGGCGAGCACCGCCGCGAGGTAGCTCGCGGCGTTGATGAGCAGGCAGGGAGCGGGTCCCAGCGCGAGGTAGGCGACTCCGGCCAGCCCGGGTCCGATCGACCGCGCCGCCGAGAGGTAGACGGTGCTCAGGGCGACGGCGTTGTGGAGCAGGCCGGGGCCGACGAGCTCGTAGATGAGCGCCTGGGAGGCCACCCGCTCGAAGGCGTGTGCCGTGCCGGTGAGCGCGATGAGGCCGTAGACCAGCGGCAGGGAGGTCGTCTCCTGCGAGACGGCGAGGGCGAGCGCCGCCGAGGTCAGGGTCGCCGCGACGCACGTGACGAGCAGGACGGTGCGGGCCGAGACGGCGTCGACGACCCGGCCCGCGAGGCCGCCGAACAGCGTGATCGGGCCGAACTGGGCGACGGTGACCAGCGCCAGCGCGCGGGCGCTGTCGGTGAGCTCGAGGACGACGAGCGAGAGGGCGAGGTTCTGGAACCACAGACCGACGTTCGAGACGAGCTGGCCGGTGAAGTAGCGGGTGAAGTTGCCCGACCGGAACGCCGCGAAGGGCGCGGGACGCGTCGCTCTCACCGCGGGTCAGGTCGAGTGCCGCTCACAGCACTCCCCTGTCTCGCATCGCCCGGACCCGGTCGGCGTCGTAGCCGAGCAGCTCGCCCAGGACGGCGTCGGTGTGCTCGCCCAGGGCCGGTGCCGGCCGGTCGAGGGCGACCGTGCTGCGGGAGAAGGTGATCGGCACGCCCGAGCCGAGAAGCTCCTCGGTCTGCCCGTACCGGGCGTGGGTGAGCGGCACGACCTCCTCGCGGTCGAGCACGAGAGGGTCGCGCACCGCCTCGGCGGTGGAGCGGACCGGCGCCGCGGGGGCTCCCTCCCGCTCCATGCGGGTGACCGCCTCCTCGGTGGTCCGGTCCCGGGCCCAGGCGGAGATGAGCCCGTGGAGCACGTCGGCGTTGGCGACGCGGCCGTCGCGGGAGACGAACCGGGGGTCCTCCGCCAGCTCGGGGCGCCCGATGGCGCGCAGCGCGCCGCGGGCGAACGCGTCGGTCGGTGCGCACAGCGCGAACCAGCCGTCGGAGGTCGCGAAGGTGCCGAACGGGGCGAGGCGGGGGACGTAGTCGCCGGTCCGCAGCGGCAGGCCGAGCCGCTCGAAGACGTCGAAGGGCTCGCA
>DAHVRG010000003.1 GCA_027322565.1 Georgenia sp. | reverse complement strand
GTGGCGCCGTCTCGAGCGTGCACCTCGGCGCAGGACCCGCGCTTCTGTCAGATGACTGGTCTGCGGTCGTCCAGCACGTCGCGCAGCTGCATGCGAGAGGTGATACCGAGGAGGGGGAAGACCCGGTAGAGGTGGAATCCGACCGTGCGGGGAGACAGGAAGAGGCGCTCGCCGATCTCCCGGTTCGTCAGGCCCTGGGCGGCGAGGAGGGCGATCTGCCGTTGCTGAGGGGTCAGCAGCGCCAGGGCGTCGTCCCGCGCGGCGGACGGGCTGCTCGGCGACCGCACCCCGGCGGCGCGGAGCTCCTGGCGCGTGTGGTCGGCAAGGGGGCGCGCTCCGACCCGGCTGAACGTCTCCAGCGCGGCGCGGAGGTGATCTCGGGCATCGCGAGCCCGGCGGCGTCGACGCAGCCACGCGCCGTAGTCGGCCGCGACCCGGGCGCGCTCCACCGGCCAACGCTCACCGATCGGCTCCTCCAGCGCCGTCGTGAAGTGGTGCTCCGCATCGCTCCGGGACGCGAGCGCCATGGCGTGGGCAGCGAGGATCCTCAGCCGGGCAGACCCGCCGGCCGCGCGGTCGACCAGCAGTGCGGCCACCTCCCGTGCCTCCTGGTCACGGCCGGTCCGGACGGCGGCGGTGACGAGATCGGGCAGCGCGTACAGCGCCAGGTGCGGGTGGGCCGGGGCGCCGTCGAGGACGAGTCCCCGCAGGGTGCTGTAGGCCTCCTCCCACTCGCCGTCGACGGCTGCTGCCAGGCCGAGACTCCAGCGGGCTCGTACACCCACCGACCGGGACGCCGTCGGGTCGAGGCCGACGGTCGCTCGTGCGGCCAGGTCACGGGCGGTCGCGACCTGGCCGCGCAGCGCCGCGAGCTGGGCGCGGTTGGCGACAGCGGAACGGTGGACGACGTCCATGCCGGTCTCCACCGCCATGCGCTCCGCCCAGTCCAGCACCTCCCACGCCTCGTCCCAGCGCCCCGCCTCGAACAGCGCCGAACCGAGGGTGTTGCCGACGAGGGCGTGGGTCCCCGCCGTCGCCGGCTGCTCGAACGCGCCGAGGAAGGCGCGCATGAGCTCGATCGCCGACTCCGTCTCGTCGACGACCCACGCCGCACCGCTGAGCACGTTGCGCTCGACGACGTCGAGACCTTCGGGCCCACCCGCCGCCGCGATCCGGTCGTCGACGTGTGCGACCGTCTCCGCCGTCGCGCGCACGGGGTCGGTGACCGCCCGCGCCCAGACGACCTGCGCGGCGGTCGACGGACCCACGTGGGCGACCGCGTCGCGGACGCGCCTCAGCACCGCGTCGTCGCCGGAGAAGTAGGCCGCAACCCCGGCAGGTGCCAGTGCGGTGAGCGCGACCTCGTCCGCGCCCGCCCGCACCGCTTCCTCGACCGTCGACGTGAGGAGGGTGACGGCACCCAGGTGGTCGAGGGACTGCGACAGTGCCCACCCACGCAGGAACGCGGCCTGACCGCGCTGGTCCGCGTTCGGGGAGAGGCTCTCGACCCGCTCGGCGAGCTCCACGACCCGCGGCCCGTGGCCGGCGAACAGGGCAGCCCAGGCAGCCTGGAGCATCCGCCGCGCCGCGTCCTCAGCGCGTGGGGAGAGCGAAGCGGCCCGTTCCTGCCAGCGCGCTGCGGCGGCCCAACCCCCGCGCAGCTGGGCGAGCCGCGCAGACTCCTCGAGGGCGGCTGCCGCCTCCTCGTCCCGCCCGGGCGCCGCCGCGGCGAGGTGCCAGGCCCGCCGGTAGGGGACCTCGGCCAGGAGCCGTGCGTGCTCGAGATGCGCCGCGCGTCGCTCGGCCAACGGAGCGGCCGCGTAGAGCGCCGAACCGACGAGCTGGTGGCGGAACCGGACCGCACGCGGACCGAGCTGGACGAGGCCGGCACGTTCCGCGGGCGCCCAGTCGGACAACCCGTCACCGGCCCGGTCGGTGGCGGTGTGTTCCAGCACGGGGGCGAGATCCTCCTCCTCGGCAGCCGCGGCGAGCAGGAGCAGCCACCGGGTGCGCTCGGGCAGTGTGTCGGTCCGCGCGGCGAAGGCACGCTGGAGCCGGTCGGTGAGCGGAAGGCCGGCGTCGCCGGGAGCATCCGGCAGCGCGACCTTGCTCAGCTCGACGATCGCCAAGGGGTTGCCCTCGGCAAGCCGGAGCAGGCGCCGGCGGGCCGGGCCGGGCGGGACGTCGGCTACAGCGTCCAGCAGGGCCTCGGCCGCCACCGGCGACAGCGGCCCGAGGTGCAGCGGCGAGAGGTGTGGCAGGTTCGCGTCGGGTCGCGACGCGCCCAGCACCGCTATCCGCTCCGCCGCGACCCGGCCGGCGACGAGCTCGACCACCCGGACACTGGCCGGGTCGGCCCACTGGAGGTCGTCGACCACGACGAGGAGGCCGCCCGCCCCGGACGCGTCGGAGAGAAGAGTGAGCACCGCAACCGCCAGCAGGAGATGGTCCGGGCTCGGTTCGTCGTCGGTGAGGCCGAAGGCGCTCTCCACCGCCACACGCTGTCTGTCCGGCAGCTCGGGCACGTGGGTCAGGAGCGGATGCACGAGCTGGTGCAGCGTCGCGTAGGGGATCTCGTGCTCGGTGGGGGTGCCCCGTGCCCGGAGCACCCCCGCGCCGGCGGCCGAGGCCAGTTCGGCAGCCTCCTCGAGGAGGGTCGACTTCCCGCTCCCCGGCTCCCCGACGAGAAGGAGCGTGCGTCCGGGTGCGGAGGGAGTGGCCAGGCCGTTGATGAGCTCGGCGAGCTGGGCGCGTTCCGCCTCGCGTCCGATGATCGGGGTCACGGTCGACTCCTTGCCCGTCGGGCACAGGCAGCCGCCGGGCGCGCGCCACCCTGGGGTCAGGATGGCACGTGCAGTGAGCCTCGTTGGGCGGAACGGTGACACGTCCTCGCCGGTCCGGCCGTCGACCTCCGTGGCGGCACCGCTGTGGCGGACGGCAGCGGCAGGACCGCACCCGGACCGGCACGAACAGCCGGTCACTCGGCCCTCGCTCAGTAGGCCCGCACGTCGGGCCAGTCCAGCTCCACCCCGTCGGAGAGGAGGCGGCGCTGGAGCTCGGCGGTGAGCTCAACGTCGGCGGTGATGTCCTGCGGGGTGCACCGCCGCTCGAGGCACAGCCCGGCGAGCGTCGCGGCGGCCTCGCCGATGTTCCACTCGACGGGGTGGAGGCGGTAGCAGCCGTTGGTGATGTGCGTGGTGCCGATGTTCTTGGCGGCCGGCACGAGGTTCGCCATCCGGACCGGGACCAGAGCGCGGAGCGGGATCTGGAAGGGGCAGGAGGCGACGTCGACGTACCCGTCCCCGCCCGTCGAGGGATGGAGGTCGATCCGGTAGGAGCCGATCCCCACGCTGTCCTCGTGGCGCACGGCGCGCCCGTCGGGTCGGGTGGCGAGGGCAACCTCCTGCTCGACGATCGTGTGCTGAGCGCGGATCCGCCGCGACTCCCGGATGTAGGGCCGCTTCGCCAGCCCGTCGGCGGTGCCGACCACCTCGGGCAGGAGCCGCAGGCCGGGGTAGCCGGTGCCGCCGTCGGGACGCGGCGCCTCCGTCTGCAGCCAGTAGAGGAAGGAGAGCGACAGCTCGCGGGCACCGGCGAGGTGGGCGTCGTCGTCCGGGCCACCGAAGACCGGCCCGCCGAGGTAGTCGATCATCGGCCAGTTCACCATGGTGATGTCACTGCGCAGCCAACCCGGTCGGAAGGTCTCCCGGGCGGCGACCCGACGGAAGGTCCACAGCTCGAAGTCACCCCCGACGGTGGTGTGGTCGACGACGGCGTCGGCGTCGATGTTCGGCGTGAAGGTCCGCTCGTGGGGCTCTCCCGTGCGCGGGACGGGTGCGACGAGGGAGAGCTGCGGGCCTCCGTACCCGGCGGGCACAGCATCGCGGAGCTCGGCGTACCGCGCCGGCCGGTCGATGGTGTGGTCCTCCCCCGCGATGTGCTCCAGCGCGAAGCACCAGGAGACGGCCTGCATGTTCCGTGGCTCCGCCACCGGCTTGGCGTGCGGCTCCCCGGTGTCCTCGACCGACTCCGCGCCGGTGACGTGCTCGGCGCCGGCCAGGTCGAGCAGCTCCCCTGTCTCAGTGGCGTCGAGGAACATCGGCGCCGTGACGGTGGTCAGCGCGCCGTCGGGGCCGGTGAGGACGACGGCGGTGACCCGGTCGCCATCCGTCGCGGCGGCCACCGGCCGGTGCTCCAGCAGCGCGCGGAGCCGGCCGGCCGCCCGAGCGGGGGCGAGCATGGACTCGACGACGGCGAGCGCGACCCGCGGCTCGATGCACAGCGAGGAGACGACGCCGCGTCCCGGGTTGAGGTGACGCTCGGTGCGGGCCTGCTCGCTCAGCGGGTACCAGCGCCGGTAGTGATCACGGACGGCGTCACGGAAGGCGCGGTAGCGGGCGGTGCAGCCGAACTGCTCGATCCACGGGTTCTCGTCCGGCGGGACGGCCTGGCTGGTGAGCTGTCCGCCGAGCCAGTCGCTCTCCTCGGTGAGCACCACGGCGAGACCGGCCTCTACCGCGGCGAGGGCAGCCGCCACCCCGCCGACGCCGCCGCCGATCACCGCAAGGTCCGCCTGCAGCTCCGTCACGGTCCCCACCTCCACGGCCGGCGCTCCCCTGCGCCGGTGTCGCCGCCGACAGTACCGGCCAGGTGCGACCGAGGCTCCCGGGGCCGCCCTCACGACCGCCCGACAACGCCATTCCGGATCGGGTCCCTTGATTATTGGTAACCGCCCCTTTTCTCACCACCCACCCTGTTGTGGAATAACTACACGTATTCAGTGGTTGCAATGAGTAGGGGCACAGAAAATCCTTTCCCCCATTTCCGAGCACACCTGGAGGATGATTTGACCAAACGTCTTGACGGCAAGGTCGCCATTGTCACCGGCGGCGCAAGCGGTATCGGGCGGGCGACAGCCGAGCTGTTCGTCGCCGAGGGAGCAAAGGTGCTCGCCGCGGACATCGCCGACGACCTGGGCAAGGAGCTCGAGAGCAGGTATGACGGCGAGCTCACGTATCGACACGTCGACGTCACGAAGGAAGCCGAGATCGAGGCCATGGTTGCCGCC
>DAHVRG010000298.1 GCA_027322565.1 Georgenia sp. | reverse complement strand
GCCCTCGAGGGCTCCGTCGGCGCCGGCGTGGACGTCGTCCTCGTGACCGGACGCCCGCCCCGGTGGCTGCCACCCATCCTCGAGCAGACCGGCCTCACGGGGCCAGTGATCGCGGCGAACGGCGCGATGGTCGCCACCGGGACGGACCTGGAGCCGATCGAGGTCCACGCGATCCCGGCGGCCGCCGCCCGCGCGGCGGTGGAGCGGCTGCTCGCCGCGGTGCCCGACGCCGTGTTCGCCGCGGAGACACCGACAGGGCTCCGGGCCGCGCCCGGCTACCTCGACGCACGCCGCGCCGAGCGCCAGGCCCTGGCGCACCATGCGGTGACCGTGGCGACCTCCACCGACGAGCTGCTCGGGGGCGGGCAGGTGGTCAAGCTCGTCACCCTGAGCACGGAGCTCGCCCCCGACGAGTTCCTCCGGATCGGCCGTGAGGAGATCGGGCACCTCGTGAGCGTCACGCGGTCCAGCGCCGGTCGGGCGCTGCTGGAGCTGGGGCCGGCGGGCGTGACCAAGGCGACGACCCTCGAGACGTTCGCGCGCTCCCGCGGCATCTCGCTGGACGAGGTCGTCGCGTTCGGCGACATGCCGAACGACGTCGAGATGCTCCGCTCCGTCGGCCGCGGGTACGCCATGCACGGCGCCCACCCGGAGGCCCTGGACGCCGCCGACGCCACCGCCCCGCCGGCGGAGGAGGACGGCGTGGCGCAGGTCGTCGAGCGGCTCCTCACCGGACGGCTGCGTCCACCGGCGGCGGTGCGCGCCTAGCGACCCGGTGTCGGCGCGAGGCGTTAGGGTCGGGCGCATGCCAGTCGTTGGAGCCCATGTCGAGCAGACCGACCCGATCGCCGAGGCCCGCGCCCGCGGCGCGGACGCCGTCCAGATCTTCCTCGGGGACCCCCAGGGGTGGAAGGGGCCGGAGGTCCGGTACCCCGGCGGAGCGGAGGCGCTGCGCACCGCGGCGGCGGACGCCGGCGTGACGATCTACGTCCACGCCCCCTACGTCCTCAACGTCGCGACGACGAACAACCGGATCCGGATCCCGAGCCGCAAGCTGCTCCAGCGGCACGTCGACGCCGCCGCCGAGATCGGCGCCGCCGGCATCGTGGTCCACGGTGGGCACGTGCTCGCCGCGGACGATCCGGCCGTCGGTTTCGACAACTGGCGCAAGTGCGTCGCCGGGCTCGATGCCAAGGTGCCGGTGCTCATCGAGAACACCGCCGGCGGGAACCGCGCCATGGCGCGGGGCGTGGAGCGGCTCGCGCAGCTGTGGGCGGCGGTGCTCGAGGCGGAGGGCGGTGCCGAGATCGGGTTCTGCCTCGACACCTGCCACTTCTACGCCGGTGGCGAGGAGCTCGCCGGGCTCGTCGACCGCGTGCGTGCGGTCACCGGCCGGATCGACCTCGTCCACGCCAACGACAGCCGGGACGCCTTCGACTCCGGCGCCGACCGCCACGCCAACCTCGGGGAGGGGACGCTGCCGCCGGACGAGCTCGCCGACGTGCTGCGTCAGGCAGGCGCGCCGGTCATCGTCGAGACGCCGGGCGGCGCCGAGGAGCACCGCACCGACATCGCCTGGGTCCGGGAGCGGCTGCAGGGGGCCTGAGCCCGGCCGCGTCAGGCCGGCCTGCCCCGTCTCACCCCCGCCGCAGACTCCGGTAGCGGCGGATGAGCGCGTTCGTCGAGGAGTCGTGCGTGAGCTCGGGCTCCTCGTCGGCGGTGAGCTCGGGCTCGATCCGCTTCGCCAAGACCTTGCCCAGCTCCACGCCCCACTGGTCGAAGGAGTTGATCCCCCAGACGACGCCCTGGGTGAACACCTTGTGCTCGTAGAGTGCGACGAGCTGGCCCAGCACCGAGGGGGTGAGGCGCGGCGCGAGCATGAGGGTGGTCGGGGAGCTCCCGGCGAACGTCCGGTGCGGCACGAGCTCCTCGGGGACTCCCTCGGAGCGCACCTCGGCGGCGGTCTTGCCGAACGCCAGTGCCTCGGCCTGGGCGAGGAGGTTGGCGGTGAGCTGGTCGTGGTGCCCGGCCACGTCGTCGCCGGGATGGGCGAAGCCGATGAGGTCCGCGGGGACGAGCTGGGTGCCCTGGTGGATGAGCTGGTAGAAGGCGTGCTGCCCGTTCGTCCCGGGCTCCCCCCACACGACCGGGCCGGTCTGGACCGCAACCGGGGTCCCGTCACGCCCGACGGACTTGCCGTTGGACTCCATGTCGAGCTGCTGGAGGTAGGCCGGGAAGCGTGAGAGCAGCTCACTGTAGGGGAGGACGGCGTGGGTGGCAGCGCCGCGGAAGTTGCGGTGCCAGATCCCGATGAGGGCGAGGAGGACGGGCACGTTGCGCTCGAGCGGGGCGGTGCGGAAGTGCTCGTCGACCGTGTGGAACCCCGCGAGCATGTCCCGGTAGTGGTCCGGCCCGATCGCGATCATGAGCGAGAGGCCGACGGCGGAGGACATCGAGTACCGCCCACCGACCCAGTCCCAGAAGCCGAACATGTTCGCCGTGTCGATGCCGAACTCGGCGACCTTCTCCGCGTTGGTCGAGACGGCGACGAAGTGCTTCGCCACGGCGCCGTCGTCCCCCAGGGCGGAGACGAGCCACCGGCGGGCGGTGGTCGCGTTGGTGATCGTCTCCAGGGTGGTGAAGGTCTTCGAGGCGATGATGAAGAGGGTCTCGTGCGGGTCCGCCGCGGCGAGCACGGCGGCGATGTCGTCGCCGTCGACGTTGGAGACGAAGTCGACCGCGATGTCCGGGGTCGCGTACGGCGCGAGCGCGATGGTCGCCATCTTCGGGCCGAGGTCGGAGCCGCCGATGCCGATGTTGACGACGCGGGTGATGCGCCGGCCGGTGTGTCCGCGCCAGCGACCGCTGCGCACCTCCTCGCTGAAGGCCGCCATCCGGTCGAGCACGGCGTGGACGTCGCCGACGACGTCCTGGCCGTCGACGACGAGCTCGGTGCCGCGCGGGGCGCGCAGGGCGGTGTGGAGGACGGCGCGGTCCTCGGTCGTGTTGATGTGCTCGCCACGGAACATCGCCGCAGTTCGCTCGGGCAGCCCGGCTGCGGTCGCGAGCTCGACGAGCAGGCGCAGGGTCTCGTCCGTGACACCGTTCTTGGAGTAGTCGACGTAGAGGTCCCCGACCTCGGCGGTGAGGCGGGTCCCGCGGTCGGGGTCGGTGTCGAACAGCTCGCGCAGCGTGGTCCCGGCCGTCGCGGCGGCGTGCTCCGCGAGGGCCGTCCACTCGGGGGTGGTCGAGATGTCCTGGGCGTGTGGCACGGCTTGCTCCTTCGTCGGGTCCAGGCTCCCATCATGGCCCGGGCGGGGACACACCGGCGACGCCCGACCGTACGGTGGCGCCTACTCGGTGCGTTCGATCTCGGCGAGCGAGTCGACCGCCCGCTTGAGCGAGATGAGGATGCCGTCGACGAGCAGCTGCTCGTCGCGGCGGGGCGCCAGGCGGCGTGCGTCGTCCACCGCGTCGGCGGCGTGCGCGCTGGACATCGGGTTGTCCTCGCCGTCGAGGTGGGCCTCGGCCGTCCCGGCGACCGTGGTGTTCTCCAGCGCCGCGGAGAGCGTCCGCAACGCCTCGCGGATCCGGTCCCGCACGTCGCCGGTCAGGGTCTCGTCCAGCGTGGCGGTCTCCGAGACGACGCCGTTGAAGAGGAGGTCGGCGAGGTCGCTGACGACGAGGGCGAGGCGGTCGGGGGTGGTCGCCTCGTAGCGCAGCGCCTCGATCGAGCCGCTGTAGCGCCGGGCCCGCCGGTTACGGTGGGCGGCCTCGCCCACCTCCGCGACCGCCGCGTGCATCCGGGCCCGCTCGCGCGGGCTCCCGGCGTGCTCGCGCTCCCAGTCGGCGTAGGTGGGCAGCTCGTCCTGGTCGAGCAGCTCGGCGATCTCCCCGAGGTCGGCCGCGACGGTGCGCCGGAACGCGCCCACGGCGGCCTGGGCAGGCGCCAGCGGCAGGGGCGGGAGGACGGCGTTGACGCCGACGCCGATCACCGCCCCGAGCAGTGTGAGGCCGGCGTAGGCACCGACGTAGGTGGCCTCGCCGTGCCCGATGATGAGGGTGAAGAGCGCGGCCGTGGGCACCCAGCCGCCCATGGCGCCCAGCCGGTGCCACCCGGCGAGCAGGACGGACGGGACGACCACGAGCCCGACGGCGAGCGGCCCGGAGGTGACGGGGAGCAGGTCGACGACCCAGCCGACGACACCGCCGACGACGATGGCGCCGACGGACTGCACCGACTCCCGGACGGAGCCGGCGAGGGTGAACGTCGTGGCGATGACGGCGCCGAAGGGTGCGTAGTAGGGGAAGTCCGCGGCCGGCCCGGGGAGGACGCCGGCCACCGCCCACGCGAGCGCGGCGGCGACCGCGGCCCGGATGGCGAGCGCCCAGCGGGGGTTGCGGCGCCACTGCTCGCGCCACCACGAGACGCGGGTGACGTCCCGCGGGAGGGCGATCCGCACCCGCCAGCGACGTCCTGCGGCCCGGGGCCCGGCGGTCATCGTGGCTGCAGCCCCCGGGTCGCGGGTCCCTCGAGCACGTCGCCCTCCGGGGTGAAGCGGGAGCCGTGGAGCGGGCAGTCCCAGGACCGTTCCTCGTCGTTCCAGCGCAGGACCCCGCCCAGGTGGGAGCACACGCCCGAGACGCTGCGCGTGACGCCGTCGACGGTCGAGACGGCGACCGGCTGGAGTCCGCGGCGGACGATGCACCCGGTCCCTTCGGTCGGTGCCGGGCCACGGTCCGTGTCTGCCGGCCCGGGCTGGTCGGGCTGCCCGTCGGTCGACGCCGCGGTGTCCGTCCCGTCCGGCTCCCGCGCCTCCGGGTGGGCCATCGCCCGTGCATAGCCGCCGGCCAGCTGGGCGGCCACGCCGACGTTGAGCCGGACCGCCTCGGTCAGGCCGGTGACCTCGTGCCGGCTCCAGCTGCGGTACGCGTCGCCCCAGTCCGGCTGCTCACCGGCGAGGTGCCCGGCGACGAGGTGAGCCGCCGCCACCGCGTTCGTCATCCCCCACTTGGCGAACCCGGTCGCGACGAGGACCCGCGCGTCCCTCGGCAGGAGCGGGCCGACGTAGGGCAGCTCGTCGACGGGGTGGTAGTCCTGGGCGGACCAGCGCGCGACCAGGCGGGCGCCGGGGAACCAGCCCTGCGTCCAGCTCGCGAGGTTCTCCACCCGCGCGCGCGGGGACTCCGCACGGCCGACGACGTGCGAGGCGCCCCCGACGAGCAGGAGCTCACCGGTCACCGTCGGCGTGGTGCGGATCGACCGGGTGGGGGAACCCGCGGTGATCGACATCTGCAGTCCGGTGGGCTCGGGCACCGCGAAGGCGAGTGCGTAGGACCGCTGCGGCTCGAGCCGGGCAAAGAACCCGCCCCGGTCGGCGAAGGGGGTGCCGGTCGCGAGGACCACCCAGTCGGCGTGCACGGTGCCTCGACCGGTGACCACCGCCCCGTCCGTGCCGTGCGCGTCGGTGACACGGGCGTCGGTCCGCACGTCGACGCCGGCGTCCTCCGCCTCCCGGGCGAGGGCGGCGAGGACGGCGACCGGGTCGACCTGGGCCTGGTCCGGGAGCCACGTCCCGGCGAGCGCGGGGAAGGGGACGCCGAAGCTCTCCCGCCACTCGACGTCCAGGCCGGCCGACCGCGCGACGGCATGCTCCTCCTCCGCCGCAGCCAGCTGCTGCGGGCCGGCGGCATAGGTGATCGCCGCGCGTCGCTGCACGGCGACGTCGTGGCGGGCGCACTCGGCAAGCAGCCACTCCTGCCCCGCGCGGTTCCCCGCCACGTACTGCCGCACGAGCTCGGGGCCGTGCTGCCGCGCGATGGCGGAGAGGCGGGTGCCCTGGAGGAGGGAGACCTTCGCCGTCGAGTGGCCTGTCGTGCAGGCCCCGACGAAGCGCGCCTCCAGGACGACGACTCGGGCGCCGGAGCGGGCGAGCAGCACCGCCGTCGCCAGACCGGTGAGCCCGGCGCCGACGACGGCGACGTCGTACCGGCCGGTGACCGGCTCGCTCGCGCGTCGTTCGCCTCCCGACACGGTGTCCGGTCCGGCGGCGAGCCACAGCGAGGTCATGGGCGGGTCCCTTCCGTCGTCGTGCCGCCGACGGCGGCGTCCTCCAGGCCGTGGGTGGTGCGCACCGCGGCGGCGACGACGTCGGCGAGGCTGCCCGTGCGCTCCAGCTCGCGGCGCTGCCGTTCGGCACCGTTGCCGGCGTCGGCGAGACGGGCCAGGCCGGCGGTGACCAGGTCGAGGTCGGCGTGGTCGGCGAGGGCGGGCCGGACGTGGTCGAGGAGCGTGGCGAGGACGTGGTCTGCCGGCCGCGGCCGCCCGGTGGCCGGGTCGAGGAGGTCCGCGCGCAGCCCGTACCGGGAGGCCTGCCAGGTCGCCAGTCGGAGGATGGCGGTAGGCGTGTCCGGTGCCGGTCGCCCCGCGTGCCACTCACGGGCCGCCGTCTCGACGAGTGCCCGGCCCAGGGCGGCGAGCAGCACGGCGTCGGCGGGGTCCTGGCAGACGTCGGCGACGCGGATCTCGAGGGTCGGGTAGGTCGCTGAGGGGCGGGCGTCGAGGTAGATCATGCCCTCGTCCATGACCACACCCGAGGCGAGCAAATCCTCCACCCGCCGTCGGTAGGCCGTGACGGAGCCGAAGGCGTCGGGCGGGCCGGCGGTCGGCCAGCGGCCCATGACCTGGGCGCGGTAGCTCGCGTACCCGGAGTCCCGTCCCTGCCAGTAGGGCGAGTTCGCGGAGAGGGCGAGCAGGGTGGGCAGCCACACCCGGACGCGGTCGAGCACGGCGACCGTCTCGTCGTCGGACTCCACGCCGACGTGCACGTGGCAGCCGCAGGTGAGCTGCTCGGACCCGATGAGCCCGAAGCGGTCGACGATCTCCCGGTAGCGCTCGCTCCGGCCGGCCCGCGGCTCCACGGGCAGCGGGGAGGTACCGAGCGCGGCGACGCGTGCCCCCTCCCGACGGGCCGCGGCCTCGGCGTGTGCGCGCCACGCGACGATCTCCGCCCCGAGCCGCTCCATGCTCCGATGGGGCGCGGTGTCCGTCTCGAGCTGCTGCCGCTGGAGCTCCCCGTCGAGGCTGGAGCCGGCGTCGGTGCTCGGGCCTCCGGGGCCCGGGCGGGCGTCGTCCGCCCGCCCCTGCTCCACCAGGTCTGCTCGGCGCAGCACCCGGGGGGCGACCGACACCGCCTGCCCGGAGCCGCTGCTCACGAGCAGCAGCTCCTCCTCCACTCCGACTGTCCGCATCTGGCCAGTCTGGCCCGGCTCCGGCGGGTCGGCACGGTGGGCGGTACCGTGCGGGCGATGCCTCGTGCCCGTGCCCTCCTCGGCCTCGTCGTCGCCTGCGCCCTCGCCTCCTGCAGCGGTGCCGGCCCGGACGCCCCGCCGTCGCCGGCTCCCGGGGCGTTGCGGCTCGTGGCTGTCGGGGACTCGATCACCGCCGCCGACAGCCCCGACTTCGCGGCCGGTGAGCTCGGCGGTGCCTCGTGGGTGCGGCACGTCGTCGGGGAGGATGTCGCGTTCTCCGGGGGATGGGCGGTGTGGGGAGCGACGACGGCGGAGATGGCCGCGGCCGTCGAGCCGCTCACGGGGGACGTGCTCGTCCTGCTCGCCGGGACGAACGACGCGGGTGTCCCGTTCGCCGAGACCGCCGACAACCTGCGCGCCGTCGTCGCCCGTGCCGAGGTCCGGGAGGTGGTGCTGTGTGCGGTCCCGCCCATCGACGCCGACCCGGACCGAGCGGACCGGCTCAACGAGGGTCTCGCGGACCTCGCCCGGGCCGAGGGCTGGGGTTGGGTGCCCCGGCCGGAGGCGCTGTCCGACGTCCGAGGGCGCTTCGCGCCCGGGATGTCCTCCGACGGCCTGCACCCGTCGGAGGAGGGCGCCCGGGTCATCGGGCGGGCGGTGGCCGACGCGCTGCGCACCGGCGACCCGCGACCGGGGGGACCGGCCGCCATCGGGTGACCCTGCGGCACACTGGCCGGGTGCCCGCCTCCGACCTGACGTCCCTGCTCGCCTCCCCGCCGGACCTCCCGGTCGCCGAGGGGCTCGACCGCCTCGTCGCGGCCGTCCGGCACCACGGCAGCGCCGTGCTCACGTCGCCTCCCGGAAGCGGGAAGACGACGCTCGTCCCTCCTGCCCTGGCGGTGGCGCTCGGGGGCCGGGTCGTCGTGACGCAGCCGCGCCGGATCGCCGCCCGGGCGGCCGCCCGCCGGCTCGCCACGCTGCTCGGCGAGCCGGTCGGTGCCACCAGCGGGTTCGCCGTCCGAGGTGACCGTCGTAGCGGTCCCGGGACCCTCGTCGAGTTCGTCACCGCCGGCACGCTGCTCCGCCGGGTGCAGTCCGACCCGGAGCTGCCGGGGGTGCGTGCCGTCGTCCTCGACGAGGTGCACGAGCGGCAGGTCGACACCGACCTCCTGCTCGCCATGCTCGTCGAGGTCCGTTCGGCGCTGCGCGAGGACCTCGCCGTCGTGGCGATGTCGGCCACCGTCGAGGCGGACCGGGTGGCGGCCCTGCTCGGCGGGACCGAGGGCGTCGTCACCGTCCCCGGTGCGCTGCACCCGGTGGCGACCGTGTGGTGCCCACCCCCGCGGACCGCGCCGCGCCTCGTCGCCGGTGGCACGAGCACGGCCTTCCTCGGACATGTCGCCGAGGTCACCGTGCGCGCGGTCACGGAGCACGAGGGGGACGTCCTCGTCTTCCTCCCCGGCGCCCGGGAGGTCGACGACGTCGTCCGGCGGCTCCGCGGGGCGCTGCCCGAGGTGGCGGTCCTCCCGCTCCACGGGCGGCTGTCCGGTGCCGAGCAGGACCGGGCGCTGCAGAGCGCACCGGGCCGGCGCGTCGTCGTGTCGACGGCGGTGGCGGAGTCGTCCCTCACCGTGCCCGGTGTGCGCGTCGTCGTCGACAGCGGGCTGGCCCGCGAACCGCGCACCGACCACCAGCGTGGGCTCGCCGGTCTGGTGACGCGCAGCGTGAGCCAGGCCGCCGCGGAGCAGCGGGCCGGGCGCGCCGGCCGGCAGGGCCCCGGGACGGTGTACCGCTGCTGGTCCGCCGGGGAGCACGCCCGGCTGGCACGGCACCCCCTGCCCGAGATCCTCACCGCCGACCTCACCGGACCCATGCTCGAGCTGGCCGCCTGGGGTGCGCCCGGGGGAGTGGGGCTCGCGCTCCTCGATGCTCCGCCGCCCGCCGCGGTCGCGGCCGCCCACGCGACGCTCACCGAGCTCGGCGCGCTCGACCCGGAGGGCACCGTCACGCGACGCGGCCGGGAGATCGCGGCGGTCGGGACCGACCCGCGGCTCGCGCGTGCGCTGCTCGACGGTGCGGACGTGGTCGGCCCGCGGACCGCCGCCGAGGTCGTCGCCCTGCTCGCCGACGACGCCGGACCCGGTGACGTCGACCTCCCCGCGGCGCTCCGGCGCCGCCGGGCGGAGGGCTCCCGGAGCGCGTGGCGCCGCGAGGCCGACCGGTGGGAGCGGCTGCTGCGCCCCTCCCGGGCGGCGGAGCCCGCCGCACGGGCGGGGGACCTCGACCTGGCCGTCGGCATGGTGACCGCGCTCGCCCACCCCGACCGCATCGCCCGCCGCCGGCCGGGCTCGGACCACTACCTCCTCACCTCCGGGGCGGGGGCACGGCTCGCGGGAGGTGCGCTCGCCGGGAGTGAGTGGCTCGCCGTCGCCGAGGCCACCCGCTCACCCGGCCAGTCCGACGCGGTCATCCGGGCGGCCGCCCCGATCGACGAGGCGACCGCCCGGGAGGCCGGCGCCGGCCTGCTGAGGACGGAGGACGATGTCGGCTGGCGGGACGGGCGGATCGTCGCCCGGCGGGTCGAGCGGCTGGGCGCGATCGAGCTGGCCGCTGAGACGCTCACCCGGCCCGCGCCGGAGCTGGTCACCGCTGCGGTCCGGGAGGGGCTGCGCGCCGAGGGGCTCGGGCTCGTGCCCTGGCCCGCGGCGGCGGTCTGCCTGCGGGAGCGCCTCGCGTTCCTCCACACCGCACTCGGGGAGCCGTGGCCCGACGTCTCCGACGAGGCACTCCTCGCCCGGCTGCCGGAGTGGCTCGGCCCCGACCTGGAGCGGGTCCGCACCGGCCGCGACCTCACGCGCCTCGACACGACGACGGCACTGCGGCGGCTGCTCCCGTGGCCGGAGGCGGCGCGGCTGGAGGAGCTGGCACCCGAGCGGGTCACCGTGCCGACGGGCTCGGCCCTGCGCGTGGACTTCTCCGACCCGGAGCGGCCGACGCTCGCGGTCCGCATCCAGGAGGTCTTCGGGTGGCGCGGGGCGCCGGCGCTCGCCGGAGGACGCATCCCGCTCGTGCTCGAGCTGCTCTCCCCGGCCCGGCGGCCCGCCGCGGTCACCGCCGACCTCGCCGGGTTCTGGCGGACCGGCTACCCGCAGGTGCGCGCCGAGCTGCGCGGGCGCTACCCCCGGCACCCGTGGCCGGAGGACCCGGAGACGGCCGCCCCGACGACCCGCACCTCGCGTCAGTCGCGGAGGTAGCCCGCCAGCACGACGGCCTGGTTGTGCTCGGTGTC
>DAHVRG010000296.1 GCA_027322565.1 Georgenia sp. | reverse complement strand
CCGGATCGGGCTCGACCTGGCACTGCTCCGCCCTTCCGCGGAGTGCCCGACGACCGGCCTCGCACTGGGCGGGGAGAGCGAGCAGGTGCTCGCCGTCGTCGTCATGCTCACCGTGCCGATGCTGCTGCTGCACGCCGGCGCCCTCGCCGGGACCTGGGGCGCGGTGGCCGCCGTGCGACGGACGCTACGCCGGTTCGCCCGGCTGACGCCGTGGGGCCGGTTGCCCGTGATGCGGCCGCTGGTGGTGCCGGTGCGCCGCGTCTCCGCCGTCGGCCGGCTCGTCGTGCACGCGCTGTGGACGCCGGGCACCGTCCCGCTGCTGCGTGGGCCGCCGTCGGCGCTGCCGGCCTAGCGCCAGCCCGTCCGCCGCGGGCGCGCGCTGCCGGTCGCACGGGCGGACCTCAGACTCGGCGCCCCGCGCCACAGACCCAGGAGAGACAACCATGTCCAGTGCCAAGATGAGCAAGCAGGACCGGCGGGAGGCCGCCCGCGAGCAGGCCCGCAAGCTGCGCGAGCTCCAGAAACGCCGGGAGCGGCGCAACCGCATCCTCATCATCACCGGTGTCGTCGTGTTCATCGGGATCGTCGCAGCCGCCCTCATCTCGATCATCTCGGCGGCGAACCGTGCGCCGCTCGAGGGGGTCGACGCGCAGCCCGCCGGCGCGATCGAGAGCGGTGCGATCCAGGTCGGTGCCGACGGCGTCGGCTCGACGAGCGAGGGCGCGCCCGTCGTCGACCTCTACCTCGACTACCTGTGCACCCACTGCGCGAACTTCGAGGCCATCAACGGCGGGGTGCTCGACGAGCTCACGGCCAACGGTGAGGCGACCGTCAACTACCACCCGGTCGCCTTCATCGGTGGCTCCGACTTCAACATCCGCGCCGCCAACGCGCTCGCCGTCGTCGCGACGGAGTCACCGGAGCACTTCGGCGACTTCAACAACCAGCTCTTCGCCGCCCAGGGTGAGGGCGGGGCGACGCCGCTGAGCGACGCCCAGATCGCCGACGTCGCCCGCGAGGTCGGCGTGCCGGAGGACGTCCTCGAGACCTTCACCGACGGTCAGTACAACGCCTGGGTGCAGGGCGTCACGGAGCAGGCCCAGCGCGACGAGATCCGCGGCACTCCCACCGTGCTCATCGACGGCGAGGAGTTCCTCGGCTGGGCCCAGCCCGGCGCGCTGGAGCAGGCCATCCGCGACGCCGCCTGACCGCCCGGGCCGTCCAGGTCGCATCCTGGATCTGGCAGACTTCTGGGGCGGGGCCCGAGCGGCCCCGCCCCGTGGGTCCGGCGGCCGCCGACCCACCCGCCGCCTTAGCTCAGTTGGTAGAGCACCCGCCTTGTAAGCGGACGGTCGTCGGTTCGAGTCCGACAGGCGGCTCAACGGAGAGCGCATGACCTGCGCTGATGGCGATGCGATGCTCCCCAGCAAGCTTCTCGCGGTACGAGGCGCATCTAGCAATGCCGGCTCGGTTGTCGACCCGCTGTCGCCGAGGTCGGTCAGGCCGGCAGTGTCGAGCGAAGCCGGACCTGGTGCAACAGACGCGCAGCAGCGAGTACACCGACGAGGACGGTCGTGTATCGGATGTCGTGCGGACATCAGCGACCATGCGGGTGCAGCCGCAAGGGGACTGGTGCGACTGAGCACGTAGGCTCACCCCGCCCGTCTCTCTGGAGCGGCGGGGTTACCCCTGGGTGAGGCAGCGGTCCGTCGACCCCATACCCGGGTAGGGGGTGACGGTCGCTCCGCAGAGGGACGCCCGGGTCACGCCCCGGTCCGTACGGTCCCCGCCATGTCCACACCGTCGCCGACAGTGCGCCCGCCCCGCCAACGTCCCGTCAACGACTTCCTGGAGCTCTCCAGGCGCGTCAAGGCCGCCGGGCTCATGGCCCGCAGGCCCGGATGGTACGCCGCGCGCGCGGCAGTCCTCGCCGCCGGCTGCGCGGGGGCGGGTGCGCTCCTGCTCTCCCTGGGACGGACGCCGTGGCAGCTCGCCGTCGCGGCCCTTGTCGGGGTGCTGTTCACCCAGGCGGCCTTCCTCGGCCACGACGCCGCGCACCAGCAGGTCTTCACCTCGGGAAGGCGCAACGAGCAGCTCTCCCGGGTCGTCGCCAACCTCGTCGTCGGCCTGAGCCACGGATGGTGGACGCGTAAGCACGGCAGGCACCACGCGCACCCGAACACGCTCGGCAAGGACGGGGACATCGCCACGGGCGCGCTCGTGTTCGACCCCACCGACGTCCCCGCGCGCACCGGCGCCCTGGGCTGGGTGACCCGGCGCCAGGGGTGGCTGTTCTTCCCCATGCTCACGCTGGAGGGGCTCAGCCTCCACGTCAGCGCGGTGCGGACGGTCGCCGGCGGGCGTGACCTGCCCGGCCGCACGCTGGAGGCGGTGCTGCTGGCCGTGCGGCTGCTCGGCTTCCCCGCACTGCTCGTCACCGTTCTCGGCCCTGCGCTCGCGGCTGGCTTCCTCGCGGTCCAGCTCGTGGTCTTCGGGGTGTACCTGGGTGCCACGTTCGCGCCCAACCACAAGGGCATGCCACTGATCGGCGAGCGCGAGACGGTCGACTTCCTCCGCCGTCAGGTCCTCACCTCCCGCAACACCCGCGGCGGACGGGTGACCACCTGGGCGATGGGAGGCCTCAACCACCAGATCGAGCACCATCTGTTCCCCCGCATGCCCAGCGTCAACCTGCGCCATGCCCGGCCCCTGGTGCGCGAGTTCTGCGCCGAGCGGGGTATCCCGTACACCGAGACGGGGCTCGTCGAGGCCTACGGGATCGTCGTGCGGTACCTCAACCGCGTGGGCCTCGGCGAGGCCGACCCCTTCCAGTGCCCCGTCGTCGCGCGGTACCGGCCGCGCTGAGCGCCGGGAAGACGACGGTCCGCAGGAGCGGGGCGACGTCGTCCGGCGGGGCGGTGGGGTCGGTCCAGCGCAGCGTCTCGATCTCCGCCCGCGGCTCCGTGACGGCGACGTACGGGTGGGTGTAGACGGTCGCGTGGACGGTGTGGCCCGGCTCGTTGGCGGCCGGTGCGGTGTGGACGCCGAGAAGGGTGAGGCCGGCGGGGTCGAGGTGGACGCCGAGCTCCTCGGCGACCTCCCGCACGACGGCGCGGTCCGGCGACTCGCCGGCCTCGGGTTTGCCGCCCGGCAGCATGAAGCGGTGCGTGCCCCGCTTGCGAACCGTGAGCACCTGGCCGTGGTCGTTGCGGATGACGAGCGCCGCGATGGTGATGACGTCGCGCATGGTCCGGATCCTGCCAGGTGACGGCGGGGCGGGCCGGACCGGTACGGCCGGCGGGTCAGCGCCCCATCCTGCGGAGCCGGGCCAGCGCCACCGGCGCACAGACGGCCGTGATGGCGAGCGGCCAGCCCACCGCGAGGACGAGCGCGTGCTCGGCGGCCCACGAGCCGGCGGGGCCGGAGAGTCCACCGAACAGCTCCCGGACCGCGACGGCCGTGACGGACAGGGGGTTCCACTCGGCCGGGCCGCTCAGCCAGCCGGGCATGAGGTGGGTGGGCACGACGGTGTCGGCGACCAGTGCGAGGGGGAAGACGAGCGCGAAGTACTTCATCGCCGCCTCCGGCCCGCTGACGAGCAGGCCGAGGACGATGCCGAGCCAGGAGAACGCCAGGCGGAGCAGGAGCAGCAGCCCGACCCCGGCCGCCACGGCGGCGGGGCCGCCGTGCCACCCCCACCCGAGGGCGGTCCCGAGTGCGGTGAGGATGCCGAGCTCCACGACGGCGGTGGCGAGGTCGGCCAGCGACCGTCCGGCGAGCAACGTCCCTGACGGCGCGGGCAGGGACCGCATCCGGTCCAGGACGCCGTCCTGGACATCCGCGGCGACGGCGATGGTCGTGCTGCCGATCCCGAACGCCATGGTGAGGGCGAGGACACCCGGCAGCAGGAACTGGCGGTACGCGTCCGAGGGCACGGCCATGGCAGCCCCGAGGGCGTCACCGAAGACCAGCCCGAACATGACGATGGCCATGACGGGGATGAGGAGGGTACCGAGCAGCTCGTCGGGCCGGCGGGTCAGGCGGAGGAGGTGGCGGCGGGCCACCACCCACGTGTCGAGGGTGGCCCAGGCCGCCCGTGACACGGCGGTCGGGTGGGTGGTGCTCATCGGGATCGTCCTCCCGTTGGTGCGGTCTCGGTCAGGTGCAGGAAGACCTCGTCGAGGTCGGGGCGGCGCAGTGCGATGTCCTCGGTCCGGAGGCCGGCACGGTCGACCGCGTGGGCGAGCCGGACGAGGGTCCGCTTCCCGTCCCGTACGGGGACCGCGACCCGGCGCGTCGCCGGGTCGACCTGGGCGACGGCGTCGAGGGCGCGGGCGATCGTCGCCGCCGTCGTCGTGACGTCCCAGCGCTCGGGCACGGTGACCTCCACCCGGCTCTGCCCGACCCGCGACTTGAGCGCTGCCGGTGTGCCCTCGGCGATGACCCGCCCCGCGTCGACGAGCGAGATCCGCGCGCACAGGCGGTCGGCCTCCTCGAGGTACTGGGTGGTGAGCAGCACTGTGGTGCCGGTGGCGGCAAGCTCACGGACGGCGTCCCAGACGCGGTTGCGGCTCCGCGGGTCCAGGCCGGTGGTCGGCTCGTCGAGGAAGAGCACGCGAGGGCTGCGGAGCAGGCTCACCGCGAGGTCGAGCCGGCGGCGCATGCCTCCGGAGTACTGGCGGACCGGCCGGTCCGCGGCCCCCTCGAGGGCGAACCGCTCGAGCAGCTCCGCCGCCCGCCGCCTGGCCGCCGTGGCACGCAGGTGGTGGAGCCGGGCGAACATCTCCAGGTTCTGCCGTCCGCTGAGCACCTCGTCCACGGCCGCGTACTGCCCGGCGAGGCCGATGCGTGCCCGCACGCCGCGCGGGTAGGTGACGACGTCGCGGCCCGCTACGCGAGCCTGGCCGGAGTCAGGACGCAGGAGCGTGGCGAGGATACGGACCGCCGTGGTCTTCCCGGCCCCGTTCGGGCCGAGCAGGCCGTGCACGGTGCCCGCAGCGACCTCGAGGTCGAGGCCGTCGAGGGCGGGGGCACTCCCGCGGTACCGCTTGCTGAGCGCCTCGGCGAGGATGGCGGGTCCACGGTCGGTGCTCATGCTGCGACCCGCTCCTCGAGCTCGACGGGAGCCGCCGGGACAGTGCCGGCCGAGGTGACCTCGTCGTAGCGGCCTACCGCGATGCGGGCGACGTTGCGGAGCGACTCGCTGCCCGGGTCGTAGTAGCTCGTGTGGCCGACGACGGTACCCGCGGAGACGCGGGTCGCCCCGATCGCGGGATGCAGTGGTGCGCGCCCGAGCCCGTAGGGACCGAGCCGGGTGCGCGGGAAGAAGCGGATCCAGTCGGAGTCCGCCTGCGCCGCCCACAGGTGCGCGCCCGTCCCGAGCTCCGCGCGGCTCCGGACACCCATGCCCGGGCTGCCGAGGGCAACGCAGTCTGCGGCGCGGGAGGCGGCGAGCGCGAGGCCGCTGACGGTGGAGCCGTAGCTGTGGCCGACGAGGGTGACGTGCGCAGCCTGCGGGAGGAAGTGGGTGAGGCGGGCCAGGTCCGCGGCACCGGCCTGCGCGGGGAGGATGGACGCCGCGGCGAACAGCCCGGGCGGCGTGTGGTACCCCACCCAGAGCACGACGGCGACCGCGCTGCGGGGCGCGAGCTGCTGCATGGTCCGCAGCACTCGCAGGCCGGTCCCGCGCAGGCTCCCGGGGCCGTCGCGTCGGAGGTAGCTCTCCTGGTCGTGTCCGGCCCCGGGCACGAGAACGGCGATGTGGTCGGCGGTGGCGACCTCGCCGAGGGCCTCGACGATGCGCGCGCCGCCCGGGGGGTCGGCGGCGAGGAGACAGCGGCCGTCGACCTCGCGCAGCTCGTACCGGAGCGGTGCGGGGTAGGCGGGGGCGGGAAGCGGTGGTGCGGCGGTCAATGCGGTGCTCATGACCGGGGACGGTAGGGAGCGGCAGTCTGCTGCCGCGTCACACCGGGGAGCGATTCTCACCCCCTACCGGGGTACGGCCCTCAGCTCTGCGGCCGCACGAGCCCGCTCTCGTAGGCGGCGATGACCACCTGGGTGCGGTCCCGCAGCCCGAGCTTGCCCAGGATGCGGCTGACGTGGGTCTTGACCGTCTGCTCCGCGACGTAGAGCTCCTGGGCGATCTCGCTGTTGGAGTGGCCGCGGGCCACGAGGCGCATGACGTCGAGCTCGCGCTCGGTCAGCGGCGACAGGGAGTGGTCCCCGCGCGGGGCCTCGGGCGGCCGGGCTGCGTAGTCCGCGATGAGCGAGCGGGTGACCCGGGGGGACAGGAGCGCATCGCCGCCCGCCACCACCCGCACGGCGTGGACGAGCTCCTCCGGTGGGGAGTCCTTGAGGAGGAACCCGCTCGCGCCCGCACGCAGCGCCGCGAAGACGTACTCGTCGGCGTCGAACGTCGTGAGGATGATGACGCGCGGCGGCTCGCCCGGCGCCTGGAGGACGGCGCGGGTGGCGTCCAGCCCGTTGACCTTCGGCATGCGGACGTCCATGAGGACGACGTCGGGCTGGGTGCGGCGGACCACCTCGGTGATGCCGAGACCGTCCTCCGCCGTGCCGACGACGGTGAGGTCCGGCTGGGCGTCCAGGAGCGCGGCGAAACCCGCCCGGATCATCGACTGGTCGTCGACGACGAGCACACGGACCGGTCTCTCCCCGGCGGTGGTGGGGTGCGGGAGCATGGCCACAACCTAACGGTCCGCGGTCGTGGCGGGTCGGTGCGACGGCGCCGATCCCTCCCGGGTAGGGGGCCGGAACTCGCTCTCCGGAGTGACGCGACACAGAACGCGGTGACCGTAGCGTGCCGGTCATGGAACGCCCGACCGCTCATGCTGCCCGGGGCCACCGCCTGCGCGGCCGGCTCCGCGGGCTCGGCCGCGACTATGTCTACGTCCTGCCCGGCCTGCCGCTCGCGGCGCTCAGCCTCCCGCTCCTCGTGGGGCTCACGGCGGCGTCCGTCGGGACGTTCGTGGTGTGGGTGGGTGCGCCGCTGCTGCCGCTGACGCTGCTCGTCGCCTCCGGGTTCGCCGGGCTGTCCCGGTACCGCCTGCGGGCCTGGGGCGTCCCGGTCGAGCCGCCGCGCTTCAAGCCGGCCGGACGCGGCCTCACCGGCCTGGCGCAGGTGATGACCGACCCGCGCCGGTGGCTCGACCTCGTCTTCGAGTCGCTCATCGCCCTCCCGGTGCGGGCGGTGACGTTCGTCGTCGCGGCGACCTGGACCGCCCTCGTCGTCGGT
>DAHVRG010000293.1 GCA_027322565.1 Georgenia sp. | reverse complement strand
CCCGACGACGGGCGCCTCGAACGACATCGAGAAGGCCACCGCGCTCGCCCGCAAGATGGTCACCCAGTACGGCATGAGCGACCGGATCGGGGCCGTCAAGCTCGGCAGCGACAACGGCGAGCCCTTCCTCGGCCGCGACATGGGCCACCAGCGCGACTACTCCGAGGACATCGCCCGGATCGTCGACGAGGAGGTCCGACGCCTCATCGACGCCGCCCACGACGAGGCGTGGGAGATCCTCCACCAGTACCGCGACGTCCTCGACCGCCTCGTCCTGGAGCTGCTCGAGCGCGAGACGCTCAACGAGCAGGAGCTCGCGGAGATCTTCGCCCCCATCACCAAGCGGGAGCCGCGCCCGGTGTGGCTCTCCTCGGACACCCGCACCGTCTCGGACAAGCCGCCCGTGCGCA
Source organism: Georgenia sp. (assembly GCA_027322565.1). Lineage (GTDB taxonomy): Bacteria > Actinomycetota > Actinomycetes > Actinomycetales > Actinomycetaceae > Oceanitalea. The sequence goes on along the minus strand of DAHVRG010000293.1, from coordinate 3,041 downwards.
CTCCCGCCGAGGTGGCCGCCGGGACGAGCAACGGGATGCTGCCGCAGGACGAGGCGGCCGCCGCCGGTGAGGGGCCGGGGGTCGGCCAGATCCCGCCGTCCGGGCACGTCGGCGGGCCCGCGGAAGGAGTCTGACGGTGCTGAACGAGGACGAGACGGCGAGCCGCGTCGACACTCCCCTCGTCCGGACGACCCGCGCCGGCACCGCGCCGCGCCCCTACGACGCCGCCGGCGTCGAGCGGGCGGTGCGTGACCTGCTCATCGCGGTGGGGGAGGACCCGGACCGCGAGGGCCTGCGGGAGACCCCCGCCCGGGTGGCGCGTGCCTTCCGGGAGACCTTCGCCGGGATGCACACCGAGCCCGCGGACGTGCTCACGACGACCTTCGACCTCGGGCACGAGGAGCTCATCCTCGTGCGGGACATCGAGGTGTACTCCACCTGCGAGCACCACCTCGTCCCGTTCCACGGGGTCGCCCACGTCGGCTACATCCCCGGCCCCTCCGGGAGGGTCACCGGGCTGAGCAAGATCGCGCGGCTCGTCGAGGTCTTCGCCCGCCGGCCGCAGGTGCAGGAGCGGCTCACCTCCCAGATCGCCGACGCGCTCGTCGAGGGCCTGGAGCCCGGCGGCGTCATCGTCGTCATCGAGTGCGAGCACCTGTGCATGTCGATGCGCGGGGTGCGCAAGCCCGGCTCGCGCACCATCACCTCCGCCGTGCGCGGCCAGCTGCGTGACGCCGCGACCCGCGCGGAGGCGATGAGCCTCATCGCGCCCCACCGCTGACCGTGGCCCCCGCCTATCCTGGCCCGGTGGACAGCCCGCGCGCCCGCTTCGCCGAGCTCGGCACACTCGCGCGCACGCTCGTCATGGGCATCGTCAACGTCACCCCCGACTCCTTCTCCGACGGCGGTCGCTGGCTGCAGCCCGACGTCGCCCTGGCCCACGCCCGCCTGCTGCGCGCGCAGGGGGCCGACGTCCTCGACATCGGCGGCGAGTCGACCCGGCCGGGCGCCGAGCCGGTGCCCGTCGAGGTCGAGCTCGACCGGGTCCTCCCGGTGGTCCGCGAGCTCGCCGCGGAGGGTGCGGTGGTGAGCGTCGACACCGTCCACGCGGAGACCGCGGACGCGTGCCTGCGGGCCGGCGCCGTGTTCGTCAACGACGTCTCCGGCGGACTGGCCGACCCGGAGATCTTCACCACCGTGGCCGCACACGAGGCCTGCTACGTCCTCGGGCACTGGCGCGGCGAGCCCGCGACGATGAACGAGCTCGCGGTGTACGACGACGTCGTCGCCGAGGTCCGCGCCGAGCTCGCCCGGCAGGTCGACGCCGCGCTCGCCGCCGGCGTCGACCCCGGCCTGCTCGTCCTCGACCCGGGGCTCGGGTTCGCCAAGGAGGGCCGGCACAACTGGGAGCTCCTCGCCGGGCTCGGCAGCCTGCGCGCCATGGGCTACCCGGTGCTCGTCGGGGCGTCCCGGAAGCGGTTCCTCGGCACCCTGCTCGCCGACCCCGACGGCACCCCCGCCGCGCCGCTGGCCCGGGACCGGGCGACGGCCGCCGTGTCCGCGCTCGCCGCCGCGGCCGGGGCCTGGGGGGTACGGGTCCACGAGGTCCTCGGCTCCGTCGACGCCGTCCTCGTGGCCGCCGAGCTGCGGAGGCGGTCGCCGTGACCGGGCAGCCCGCACTCGACCGGATCACCCTCCGCGGCCTGCGGGCACGCGGCTTCCACGGTGTCCTCGCAGCGGAGCGCGAGCTCGGGCAGGAGTTCAGCGCCGACGTCGTCCTCCACGTCGCCACGCGGGAGGCTGCGGCCGGGGACGACCTCACCGCCACGGTCAACTACGCCGAGGTCGCGAAGGACGTCGTCGCGGTCCTCGCCGGCCCACCGCTCGACCTCATCGAGACGGTGGCCGCCCGCATCGCGGAGCAGGCCCTGCGCCGTCCCCGGGTCGCGGCCGTCGACGTCACCGTGCACAAGCCGCAGGCCCCGGTCCCCGTCCCGTTCACCGACGTCACCGTGCACGTCCACCGGCGGCGGGGCGACGTGGGCGGTCCCGCCGCGCCGTACGACGTCGTCCTCGCCCTGGGGGCGAACCTCGGCGACCCCCGCGAGTCGCTCGCCGCGGCGCTCACCGAGCTCGACCGGCACCCCCGCGTCGACGTCACCGCCGTCTCGCCCCTGCTGCGCAGCGCCGCGGTCGTCCGTCCTGGCGCGCGCGCCCAGCCCGACTACCTCAACGCCGTCGCCCTGCTCCGCACCACCCTCCCACCCCGCGAGCTGCTCGCCCTGTGCCAGGGCGTCGAGCTCGGCCACGGACGGGTCCGCGACGAGCAGTGGGGGCCGCGGCCCCTCGACCTCGACCTCGTCGCGGCCGACGACCTCACCTGGCAGGACCCGGACCTCACCCTGCCGCACCCCCGGGCCCACGAGCGCGGCTTCGTCCTCGCCCCCTGGGCCCGGGTGGCGCCCCACGCCGTCCTCCCCGGCCACGGCCCCGTCGCGGAGCTCGCCGCCCGGGCGGGTGAGCCGGGGGAGTGGCTCACGGACGACTGGTGGGAGGCCGGCGGCTGATGCAGAGCACCAGCCGGCAGACCCTCCTCCTCACCGCGGCGGTGGCGCTCGGGGTGTCCTACGCCGGCCTGTCGGTGCTCGAGTCCCGGGGCGGCGCGCTGCTGCCCGTCCCCGGGCTCAGCTGGGCCGGTCTGGCGGTGCTCGCCGTCATCCTCCTCCTGCTCGGCCGGTCGGTGCGGCGTCTCACCGAGGGCAAGCCCACCCGGATGGACCTCCTGCGCGCAGCGCGGGTCGCGATGCTCGCCAAGGCGAGCTCGCTGTGCGGGGCCGCCTTCACCGGCTACTTCGCCGCGCAGGTCCTCATCGCCTGGACCAATATCTCCGCCCCCGCCCTGCGGGACCACGCGCTGTCCGCCGGTGCGGCGGTGCTGGCGAGCCTCGGGCTCGTCGCGGTCGCCCTCGTCGTCGAGCACTGGTGCCGCCTGCCCCCGGAGGACGACGGCGAGCCGGCCTGACCGGCGCCGCGGGCGGCCC
>DAHVRG010000288.1 GCA_027322565.1 Georgenia sp. | reverse complement strand
CAGTTGTTGGGCGGCTCCTGCCCGTCGTCGCCCAGGCCGTCCCGGAAGACGTAGCGGGCCCGCTCGGGGCTCCCGGGCCGTGCGGCCAGTGCCTCCTGGAACCACGCGTGCTGGTCCGAGGTGTGGTTGGGCACCAGGTCGATGATCACCCGGATGCCGAGCCGGTGCGCCTCGGCGAGCATCGCGTCGAAGTCGTCGAGCGTCCCGAACAGCGGGTCGACGTCCCGGTAGTCGGCGACGTCGTAGCCGGCGTCCTTCTGCGGTGAGCGGTAGAAGGGGGACAGCCAGACGGCGTCGACCCCGAGCCGCGCGACGTGGTCGAGGCGCTCGGTGATGCCGGGCAGGTCGCCGACGCCGTCGCCGTCGGCGTCACCGAAGGAGCGCGGGTAGATCTGGTAGATGACGGCAGTACGCCACCAGCCCGCGTCGAGGGCGCCCCGGTGGATCACCTCGCCGGTCGTCACGGGCAGGGTCTGGTGCGAAGTAGTCACAGGCTGGTCCATCCGGTCGTGCATGGGCGGGGTCCGTCCACGTTACCCGTCGTCCCGACGCGCCGGCGCAGGAGCGTCAGCGGCGGGCACGCGGGTCGGGTTCGGGGGTCCGGGGCTCCAGCCAGAGCCAGGCCGCCGTGCTCGGGGGCAGCACCGGGACACCGCCGGGGCCGGAGCGCAGGGGCCCGGAGGTGAGGAGCACCTCCGGCTCCGCCGGGAGGGGGACCTCCTCGGACCCGACATTCGCGACGACGAGCATCTCCCCGCTGAGGAAGGCGAGGACGTCGTCGGGGACCGGTCCGACCATCTCCTCGACCCAGGCGAGCGGCGCGAGCCCGAGCCGGTGGTCGGTGCGCAGCCGCAGGGCGGCGCGGATCGTCTCGAAGTGGGAGCCGCCGACCCCACGCTGCTCGGCGAGAAGCGCCGTCCTGCGGCTCAGCCGGTCCGGCTCGGGGTCGGGCGACGTCTTCACCGGCAGCCCGAGCTCGATGCCCTGGCGCAGGTAGACGGCACCGGGCATGGCGAGCACGACGAGCGCACCGGCGAGGGCGAGCTCGGGCGACCCGGCCTCGGTGACGTCCGGGACGAGCCACGCCCCGGCCGTGCCGAGAGCGTCGCGGATCCGCAGGCTCTCGGTGACCGACTCGACGACCCGTGCCGGGTCGCTGAGGTGGAGCAGGTCGGCGTCGACCAGGTGGTGGAGCCAGTCCTCGTGGAGCATCTCCGCGGCCCGCGCCTGGACCGCTGGGGTGAGGCGGGAGGAGAGGATCGGGTCCTCGTTGCGGGCGTGCTCGGCGAGGAGCGCGTGCAGCTCGCGGTAGCGCGCGTGGGACATCGGCGCGTCCTGGGTGACCGGCCCCAGGTCCAACCCGTCGGCCCCGCGGCTGAGCCAGTACCGGGCACAGGCCTCGTCCCGCGGGTCGGTCGGGTCGATGCGCAGGATCACCCGGATCCCGGTGCGGTGGGCCCGGACGAGGAGGTCGGCGATCGCACCGATGACCTCCTCCGGCGCCTCGCTCGGCAGCGGAGGGCACCCGAGGCGGATCGCCTGGACACCGAGCCGCGAGACCCACCGCAGCTGCTCGAGCCGGTCGGCGACGTCCTCGACGGTGGAGACGGCGCCGAGCAGGGGCGGCTCGTTGACGTACACGACGGCGGAGCGCCACCACTCCTGCGGTCCTCGGGCGGCCCGGTGGACGAGACGAGTGGTCACCATCCCCGCCGGAGCAGCCGCCTCGGCAGGCGGCCGGCTGGGCGTGGGATCGGACATGGCGTCATTGTGGCATCTACCGGCGGTCGCGCTCTCCGGAGTCGGCGACCTGCCGCGCCTCCGCCGGTGCCGTCGGGTGGCCCAGTAGGCTGCGGCCGTGGCTGTCGACAACTTGGAGCGTGCCGCGTACGACGCCGCGGACCGTGCACGCTGGTGGCAGGAGGAGCCGAAGAACCCGACCCGCACGGCGTTCGAGCGGGACCGGGCCCGCGTCGTCCACTCCTCGGCGCTGCGCCGCCTGGGTGCCAAGACCCAGGTGCTCGGCCCGTCGAGCGACGACTTCATCCGGACCCGACTCACCCACTCCCTCGAGGTGGCCCAGGTGGGGCGCGAGCTGGGCAAGGCGCTGGGCTGCGACCCGGACGTCGTCGACACCGCGTGCCTCGCCCACGACCTCGGTCACCCGCCGTTCGGGCACAACGGTGAACGGGCGCTGGACGAGGCGGCCGCCTCGATCGGTGGGTTCGAGGGCAACGCCCAGACGTTGCGGCTGCTCACCCGGCTCGAGCCGAAGACCTTCACCGACGACGGCACCCCGGTGGGCCTCAACCTCACCCGCGCGAGCCTCGACGCAGCGACGAAGTACCCGTGGACGGTCGAGGAGGCGCCGAAGAAGCCGGGTGGGCGCCCGTCGCGGAAGTTCGGCGTCTACGCCGACGACCTGCCCGTCTTCCGCTGGATGCGTGAGGGGGCGCCCGACCGGCGGCTGTCGATCGAGGGTCAGGTGATGGACCTGGCCGACGACATCTCCTACTCCGTGCACGACGTCGAGGACGCCGTCGTGGGCAACCGGCTCGACCTCGCGCTGCTGCGCCGCCCGGACCAGCGGGACGCCGTCGTCGCCCAGACCCGGCAGTGGTACAACCCGCCGGTGGCCGACGACGTCCTCGGCGCGGCCCTCGAGCGGCTCATCGCGCTACCGGAGTGGCTCGACTCGTGGAGCGAGAGCCGCCGCGACCGTGCCGCGCTCAAGGACATGACGAGCCAGCTCATCGGCCGCTTCTGCAACGCGGCGCACGACGCCACCCGGGACCGCTTCGGCGACGGACCGCTCATCCGGTACCAGGCCGACCTCGTCGTCCCCGACGACACCCTCGCCGAGATCGTCGTGCTCAAGGGCGTGACCGCGCACTACGTCATGGCCCCCCGGGAGAACCAGCCGGTGTACCTGCAGCAGCGGACCATGCTCAAGGAGATCACCGAGGCGCTCCTCGCGGCCGGACCCGCGGAGCTCGAGCCCACCTTCGTCTCGGACTGGCACGAGGCAGAGGACGACGGCGCGCGGCTGCGTGTCGTCATCGACCAGGTCGCCTCGCTCACCGACCACAGCGCCCAGGCCTGGCACGCGCGCCTCTGCACCCGCCCCTGACGGCGCCCCTGGCCGTCACCGACAGCCCACAAGTCACCGACAGCTCACTTCCCGACGAGCCCACAAGTCACCGACAGCTCACTTCCCGCCGACGGCCCACCTCCCGACCAGCCGAACCAGTCTCCGCCTCGTCCTTCCCCCGCCGTGTCGACACCGAGCCGGAGCCGGGCCTGCGAACCGTACACTCAGGGCGTGGCAGGGCTGATCAGACGGGAGGACATCGCGGCCGTCCGTGAGCGTGCCCGGATCGAGGAGATCGTCGGCGCGCACGTGACGCTCCGCCAGGCGGGTGTCGGCTCGATGAAGGGCCTGTGCCCCTTCCACGACGAACGGACCCCGAGCTTCCACGTCCGGCCGCAGCTGGGTCTGTGGCACTGCTTCGGCTGCGACGAGGGCGGCGACGTCATCTCCTTCGTCCAGCGCATCGACGGCCTCACCTTCACCGAGGCGGTGGAGTACCTCGCCGGCCGCACCGGCGTCCAGCTGCGCTACGAGGACGGTGGCCCGACCCGGCCCGGCGGTGAGCACGGCCGGCGCCAGCGGCTCATCGACGCCCACCGGGTCGCCGAGGAGTTCTTCCGCGAGCAGCTCCTCACGCCGCCGGCCCAGATCGCCCGCAGGTTCCTCGCCGAGCGCAGCTTCGACGAGGAGGCCGCAGCCGGTTTCGGGGTCGGGTTCGCCCCGGCCGGCTGGGACAACCTCCTGCGGCACCTGCGCGGCCGCGGCTTCACCGAGCCGGAGCTCATCGCCTCCGGCCTCGTCAGCCGCGGCAACCGCGGGATCTACGACCGCTTCCGCGGCCGCCTCGTGTGGCCGATCCGCGACGTCACCGGGGACACGATCGGCTTCGGCGCGCGCCGCCTGTCCGACGACGACCAGGGCCCCAAGTACCTCAACACCCCCGAGACGCAGATCTACAAGAAGTCCTCCGTCCTCTACGGCATCGACCTCGCCAAGCGGGCCATCGCCAAGGAGAAGCGCGTCGTCGTCGTCGAGGGCTACACCGACGTCATGGCCGCCCACCTGTCCGGCGTCGGGACGGCGATCGCGACCTGCGGCACCGCCTTCGGCCCCGACCACGTCCGCATCGTCCGCCGGCTGCTCGGGGAGAGCGGGGACGCCGCGGCCGGGCTCATGTTCGCCTCCGGGGTCACGCGCGGGGGAGAGGTCATCTTCACCTTCGACGGCGATGAGGCGGGGCAGAAGGCGGCGTTACGCGCCTTCGGCGAGGACCAGAAGTTCGCCTCCCAGACGTTCGTCGCCGTCTAGCCCGGCGGGTTGGACCCCTGCGACCTCCGCCTCCAGCGCGGTGAGGCCGCCGTCCGTGAGCTCGTCGAACAGCGCGAGCCGCTCTTCGCCTTCGCCATCCGCTCCGTGTTGCGCAGGATGAACCTCGACACCGCCGAGGGCCGCGTCGCCGGGCTCCGTGCGGCCGCCCCCGTCGTCGCCGGCATCCGTGACCGTGCACTCCGCAGCGAGTACGCACGCGAGCTCGCCGGGTGGCTCGGCATGGACGAGAGCTCGGTGCGCCAGGCGGTCGCCCACGCCGCACGGAGCGGTGGAGGTCGCGGCGGGGCCGCCGGCGGTGACGGGCGGGCCGAGCAGGTCCCGGCCCGCCGCCGCACGAACGACGACGGCGGCACCTCGGCCCCGTCGGCGGCCCCCCGTCCCGCGCCCGGCCGGGAGGACCCGGTCGCGCGGCTCGAGCGCCAGGTGCTCGAGGTGGTCCTCCAGCTGCCGCACCTCGCGCTCGGCGCCGGCTTCGACGACCTCCCGCCGGACACCTTCACCGTGCCCGCCTACCGCGGGGTGCACGACGCCATCCGGGCGGCCGGCGGCACCCGCGCCTACGGCGCCCAGTTGGAGGCCGCGGCGGCCCAGCACGGGCGGCTCGACGGTGAACGGCACGCCGCCGCGTGGTGGGCGGAGACGCTGCGGGAGAACGCGGCCGGGCCGGTCGCGGCGGTCGTCACCGAGCTCGCGGTCGCACCGCTGCCCGAGGACCGGCCCGAGGCGCTCGGGAACTACGCGCGCGGGGTGCTCGTCTCCCTCATCCAGATGGGGCTGACCCGCCAGATCGCCGACCTGCGCGGCCGCCTGCAGCGCACCGAGCCGGACAGCGCGGACGCCGTGCAGATCTTCTCCGAGCTCGTGGCCCTGGAGAACCGGCGGCACGCCCTGCGCGCGGAGGACTGACCCGACCGGTCAGCGCCGTTGTGTGGGGCAAGCGGGGCGCACCCACGTCACCCGGCCGCGGCCCGCCCGGCGGGCGCCCCGTGGGCGCCGTGTGCCGACCAGCCCCGCTCGACGTCGACGACGAGTGCCCGGTGGTCGGAGATCCCGGTGGCGATCGACCGGGCCTCACCCACTGCCCGCAGGGCACCCTCGGCGAGGACGTGGTCGATCTGTCGGTCCGGCTCGACCACCGGGAAGGTCAGGGCGTCGGCGAGGGAACGCCAGCCGGTGAGGAGCGCGGGCCGGGAGCCGGCCATGTTGAGGTCGCCCATGAGCACCGCGGGCCGGGGCAGGTCCGCGAGCGCCGCGACCAGCCGTTCGAGCTGGACCGGGTTCCAGTCCGGGATGAAGGTGAGGTGGGTGCACACCGCGGTCAGCGGTCCGTCGGGAGTCTCCACGACGGCGACGACGGCGACGCGCGGCTCGTCGACCACCATCGTCGGCTCCGTCGCACCGGGGAAGACCACGGGCACGGGGCCCTGCATCGCCTCGAGGGGGACGACCTTCCACGACCGCACCGGCCACCGGCTGAGGAGCGCGACGCCGTAGCTCGCGGTGCCAGGCTGGAGGTCCCCGGTCGCGGCCGACCACGCCGTCGGCAGGCCCGCGAGGGTCGCGGCGAAGCGGTGCTCGGGCGCACCCATCGCCTCGGCGGCGATGGTGGTGAGGTCGGCCCCGTGGGACCGGGGCTGGTCGCGGTCGACCTCCTGCAGTGCGAGGATGTCGGCGTCCAGCGCCGCCACCGCGCGGGCGAAGCGCTCGAGGTCAACCTCGTCGTCGGAGAGGGAGCGGCCGTGGAGGATGTTGAAGGTCGCCAGGCGCATGGCGCCGATTCTGGCCCGAGGCAGGGCGTCGGTGCCAACCGACCCGTGAACGGAGGGTGAACACACATGGCCGACGAGGAGCAGGAGGCGCTGCAGGACGCCCTTCGCATGGCGGCGGTCGCGCTGACGGAGGCGGGGATCCCCTTCGCGCTGTGCGGCAGCTACGCGGCCTGGGTGCGCGGTGCACCCGAGCCCGAGCACGACGCCGACTTCGTCATCAAGGAGGAGCACGTCGAGCAGGCCCGGGCCGCCATCGGGGCAGCGGGGTTCGACGTCCACGAGCCGGCCGAGAACTGGCTGTTCAAGGCCTTCCACAAGGGGCAGCTGGTCGACGTCCTCTACCGGGTGTGCGGTGAGCCGGTGGAGGACGAGCTCTTCGAGCGGTCGGACATCCTCGAGGTGCTCGCCGTCCGGATGCCGGTGCTCAGCGCCACCGACGTGCTCTCCTCCAAGCTGCGCACCCTCGGGGAGCACTACTGCGACTTCGGCAAGCTCCTGCCGCTCACCCGGGCGCTGCGCGAGCAGATCGACTGGCAGCGCGTGCGGGACGAGGTGTCCTACAGCCCCTACGCACGGGCCTTCCTCCACCTCGTCGAGGACCTCCAGCTCGTGGAGCCGGTGGCCTCGGGCTGACCGGCGGACCGCCCGGCCTCCTCCGGAAGGAGGAGCGACGCGGTACCGGAGGTGGTAGCAACGCAGTCCGGAATGTCGGACACTGGAGGTGTCGACATCGGGCGGTGTC
>DAHVRG010000286.1 GCA_027322565.1 Georgenia sp. | reverse complement strand
ATGTTGCGCAGCTTGGACTCCTGCACCGCCGTGGCCAGTGCGATGGTTGCTGCGCGCGCGGGAAGCTGGCGGCGCACGGTGACGGCGGTGATGAGGGCGGCGTTGTCAGCCTGGTCGGCGTCCAGGCTCTGGCGGCCGCCGTCCGCGAGGGTCACGGTGCACGTCTCGCTCACGCGTTCGGGGACCACCCAGGTGAGCAGGGCCGCGACGCCGGCGACCGCCAGCGCCGCGAGGGCCACGACCGCAACAGTCCCGCGCAGCACCCGCCTACGCATGGAGCGCGTCGTTGAGCGTGACCCCGGTGCCGGTGCGGGGCAGTGCCTCGACCGCGCCGGTGACCGAGTTGCGGCGCAGCAGCAGCCCGTCGCGCCAGGACAGCTCCCGGGCCGCCACCACCGTCGGGTGCGCGGCCGCGGAGCCGGGCGCGGACAGCACCGTGACCTTGGTCCCGGCGGTGACGTAGAGGCCCGCCTCGACGACGCAGTCGTTGCCCAGCGAGATCCCCACCCCGCTGTTGGCACCGAGCAGGCAGCGTTCACCGATGACGACCCGCTGCCGGCCGCCGCCGGACAGCGTGCCCATGATCGAGGCACCCCCGCCGATGTCGGTGCCGTCCCCGACGACGACGCCCTGGGAGATGCGTCCCTCGACCATCGAGCGACCGAGCGTGCCGGCGTTGAAGTTGACGAACCCCTCGTGCATGACCGTCGTGCCGGGTGCGAGGTACGCACCGAGCCGCACCCGCGAGGCGTCGGCGATCCGGACCCCCTCGGGGACGACGTAGTCGGTCATCCGCGGGAACTTGTCGACCCCGTGCACGGTGAGGTGGCCGTCCCGGGCCCGCAGCCGCACGCGGGTCTCGTCGAACCCGTCGACGGCACACGGTCCCGCGGAGGTCCACACCACTGTCGGCAGGGCCTCGAAGATGCCGTCGAGGTCGAGCTCGTTCGGTCGCACCACGCGGTGCGAGAGCAGGTGGAGCCGGAGGTAGGCGTCGACGGCGCTCGTGGGTGGCTCGTCGAGGTCGATCTCCGCGGTGATGACCTTGCTCCGCACGCCCCGGGCCTCGTCCCGGCGCTCGACCACGGGCAGGGCGTGCTGCGCCGGAGCCTCCGGCACAGAGCCGCCGTCGACGACGGGAGCGGGGTACCAGACGTCGAGGACCGTGCCATCGTCGGTGACGGTGGCCAGCCCCGTGCCGCGGGCCAGGCGTGCTGTCATGGCTCCAGCCTACGAGCGTCGCGAGGGTGCCGACCGACCTGACCGGGCGGCTGTGCGCCGGTTCACGTCCGGCGGGGGCGGTGTGGTGTGGCCGTCGGCCTGCCCGTCACCGGTCGGCCGACCCGTAGCGGGGGGTGTGACACGCTGGAGGCGTGACCGACCTTCCCGACAGCCGTCCCCCGCGGCGTCCCGGTGACGGGTGGGTCGAGTGCCGGTGCGGGCACCGGCACTGGGGCCGGTACGGCGCGGCCGGTCTCCTGCTGTGGCGCCGGGAGGCGGACGGTGGCCTCCCGGTCACCGACCCGCGGCGCTACGCCGTCGTCCTCCAGCACCGCGCGGTGTGGAGCCACCACGGCGGCACCTGGGCGCTGCCCGGCGGTGCCGTCAACCCCGACGAGACGGAGGTCGAGGGCGCCCTGCGCGAGGCGGCGGAGGAGGCCGGCCTCCCGGCGTCGGGCGTCCGCGTGCGGGCGGACCACCGGCTCGACCACGGCGACTGGGCGTACACGACCGTCGTCGCCGAGGCGGTGCGGGAGGTCGAGCCGCAGGTGGGCGACCACGAGAGCATCGGGGTGGCCTGGGTGCCCGGGGCGGCGCTCCGGGACCGGCCGCTGCTGCCGGCCTTCGCCGACGCCCTGCCCGCGCTGCACGAGCTGCTCGGACGCCGGCTCGTGATCGTCGTCGACGGCGCGAACACCATGGGCGCGCGACCCGACGGCTGGTGGCACGACCGCCACGCCGCCACCGAGCGGCTCCGCGACGAGCTCGCCACCCTCGCGGCCGCCGGGCTGGCCGCAGGCCGGGTCGGGCTGCCCGGTCACCGGTGGTACCCGGACGTCGAGCTCGTCGCCGAGGGCGCCGCGCGCGGGGTGTCGGACGCCCCGGCGGGGGACGGCGTGGGCGGCGTGGTCGTCGTCGACGCCCCGGGCTCGGGGGACGACGCTGTCGTCGCCCGAGCCACCGCGCACCGCGGGGACGGGGACGAGGTCGTCGTCGTGACCTCCGACCGCGAGCTGCGCCGCCGGGTGGAGGCGACAGGGGCCCGGACGGCGGGCCCGGGCCTGGTCCTGCCCTAGCCGGCGTCGCCGTCCGGGTCGATCTCGCAGATGACGGCCCCCGCGGAGACGTTCTGCCCCACGGCCGCCTGGATGGCCCGCACGCGGCCGGAGCGGTGGGCGACGAGCGGCTGCTCCATCTTCATCGCCTCGAGCACGACGACGAGCTCACCGGCCTCGACCACGGTGCCCTCCTCGACGGCCACGCGGACGATCGTGCCCTGCATCGGTGAGGTGAGGGCCCCGTTGCCGGAGGCCCCGCCGCGCGCGCCGGAGGTGCTGCGGCGGGTGGGGCGGCGCACGGCCCCGCGTCCCCCGCGGCCGGCACCGATGCCGAGGCCGGCCGGGAGGACGACCTCGAGCCGCTTGCCGCCGACCTCGACGACGACGCGCTCGGTCCCCTCCTCGGCGCTGTCCGGCGACGGGGCGGTCGGGACCTCGGGCGTGGTGAGCCGGGTGAGGCGGTCGGCGAACTCCGACTCGATCCACGTCGTGTGGACGGTGAAGGCGCCGGGCTCCTCGGCGGCGAACTCCGGCGCCTCGAGGACGGCGCGGGCGAAGGGCAGCACCGTGGGGATGCCGGCGATCTCGAGCTCCCGCAGCGCGCGGCGGGCACGCTGGAGCGCCTGGCGGCGGTCCGCGCCGGTGACGATGAGCTTGGCGAGCATCGAGTCGAAGGCCCCGGAGACGGTGTCCCCGGCGGTGACGCCGGTGTCGACCCGCACCCCCGGGCCGCCCGGCCAGGTCACCGAGGTGATCGTCCCGGGCGCGGGGAGGAACCCGGCCGCCGGGTTCTCCCCGTTGATCCGGAACTCGATGCTGTGGCCCCGGACCGGCACGTCGGTGTAGCCGAGGGGCTCACCGGCGGCGATGCGCAGCTGCTCGCGGACGAGGTCGATCCCGGTGATCTCCTCGGTCACCGGGTGCTCGACCTGGAGCCGGGTGTTGACCTCGAGGAAGGAGACCGTCCCGTCCGAGCCGATGAGGAACTCGCACGTACCGGCCCCGACGTAGCCCGCCTCGCGCATGATCGCAACGGAGGCCTCGCGCAGCAGGGCGTCCTGCTCGGCGGTGAGGAACGGCGCGGGCGCCTCCTCGACGAGCTTCTGGTGGCGGCGCTGGAGCGAGCAGTCCCGCGTGGAGACGACGACGACGGTGCCGTGCTCGTCGGCCAGGCACTGGGTCTCCACGTGGCGGGGGCGGTCGAGGAAACGCTCGACGAAGCACTCCCCGCGGCCGAAGGCGGCCTTCGCCTCCCGGACGGCCGAGTCGAAGAGCTCGGGGATCTCCTCGCGGGTGCGGGCCACCTTGAGGCCGCGCCCGCCTCCGCCGTGGGCGGCCTTGATGGCGACGGGCAGACCGTGCTCGTCGGCGAAGGCGAGGACCTCGTCCGCGTCGGCGACCGGGTCGGGTGTGCCGGCGACGAGCGGGGCGCCGGCCGCGGCGGCGATGTGGCGGGCGCTGACCTTGTCCCCGAGCGCGCGGATCGCCGACGGCGGCGGGCCGATCCAGGTGAGCCCGGCGTCGATGACCTGCTGGGCGAACTCCGCACTCTCGGCGAGGAACCCGTAGCCCGGGTGGACGGCGTCTGCGCCGCTGCGGCGGGCGACGTCGAGCAGCTTGCCGGCGTCGAGGTAGGTCTCGGCGGCCCGCGAGCCGCCGAGACCGAAGGCCTCGTCGCTCAGGCGGACGTGCAGTGCGTCGCGGTCCGGGTCGGCGTAGACGGCGACGGCCGCGAGCCCCCCGTCCCGGCACGCGCGGGCGATGCGGACGGCGATCTCCCCGCGGTTGGCGATGAGCACCTTCGACAACGGACGCCGGATGGTCGACCCCCCAGAGGTGCTCGACATGGACACTCCATTCTGCTCGCCAGTGCTGCCCGGTCGCGGGCGCGACGGGTGCCCCGATGGGCCCGGACCGGTCCACGGTAGCCGCCCCACGCCGCCGGACCCATCTGCCCGGCGACGTGGCGGGCAAGTCTGTGGGCACACGCCACTAGCGCCCGACCTGCTTGTGCGGACCCTACAACCAGGTACCCGCCTGGGCCGCACGTGACGAGCGTCACTTGTCGGCTGCGTACAGCGGGTGGGATTCCCCCCCCGGCAGAGCACTACCGTCGGCCGCAAGAGCCGGACCGTCCCCGGGAGAGGCGATGAGCGACCTGCAGTGTGCCGCGACGTTCCTCCTCGTCCCCGCCGGTACCGCGGCCGACGCCGTCGGGTCCGCGCGTGCCGTCGCGCTCCACGCCGCCCCCGGAGCCGCGGACGCGGCGACCGAGCTGGCCCGGCTGCTCGACCTGCCGGTGCGCGACCTCCCGGCGCGCGAGGCGTCGCCGGGCGGGATCGTCTGGGCGCTGGACGAGCTCGCCGACGAGTACCGCGGCGAGCGCGTCGCCGTCGTCGTCACGGCGGAGGTGCTCACCGCGCTGAGGCGGGTCGTGCTGCCCGGCGAGGGCGCCGTCGTCGTCGAGGTCGATGCCGACGGTCACCGGTGGGCGCCGTGGCCCGAGGTCAGGCCCGCCACAGGTCGGTGACCCGCACGTCGAGCTCGCCGAGGAGCTCGCGCAGCAGGGGCAGGCTGA
>DAHVRG010000260.1 GCA_027322565.1 Georgenia sp. | reverse complement strand
GACCGGGGCAGCGGCCGGCCCACCAAGCGGGAGCGCCGCCAGCTCACCCGGCTGCGCGGCTATTGACGCGCCGGGGCGATGGGGAGTTCTCCCCACACACAGGTTCGTCCCGCGGCGCCCGGGTGCGGTAGAAATGACGGCGACCGGCTCCGACCGCACAGAAGGGTGACCATGGGAAGGCTCGTGGTGGACACCGAGCTGCTCGTCGAGGCGGGCGGGCAGCTGGGGGCGATCGTCGACACGTTCATGTACGCCGACCACGACGCCGAGGCCCTGGCCGACCACGTCGGCCACCCTGGCCTCGCCCGGAAGGTCACCGACTTCGCGCTCACCTGGCAGAGCCGCCGCCAGGAGATGCTCGAGACGATCGGCAGCCTCGCCGACGTCGCCGCGGGGGTGGGCCTCGCCTTCGAGGAGCTGGACCAGCTGCTCGCCGACAAGCTGACGCTCGACCCGGAGGTCCAGACCGCCGGTGGGGCGGTGCCCCAGTGAGCCGCCCGAGCGACTGGTCCGCGCTGGACTGGTACGTCGACCCCGTCCCCGGCTCGCCGGACGAGGTCGAGGACGGCGCCGTCCACATGGCCGAGGTCGCCACCGTCATCGCCGACGCCGCCCGCAACCTGCGCCAGATCGCCTCCTCCGACGGGCAGCAGAGCCAGGCGGTCGACGCCTTCCGCGAGCGGGCACGGCTGGTCGCGGACGAGATCGCCCTGGTCGAGGAGCGCTACGCGCAGACCGCCGAGGCGCTCGCCGGGTACGCCGGGCCGCTGCGCGAGGCGCAGTCGATGTCGCTGTCCGCGCTCGAGGCCGCGGTCTCCGCCCGGGAGCGGGTGTGGGAGGCGGAGGCGGACGTCAACAGTGCCTCGCTCGACCTCCAGTACGCAGTCGAGGACAGCGACCGGACCACCGCGCAGGAGCGCCTCGACGACGCCCTCGGGCGCCTGTCGTCGGCGCAGGGTGACCTCTCCGACGCCCGCAGTGCGCTCACTGCCGCCATCAACCACCGCGACGGCGCAGCCGAGTCGACGATGACGCTGATCGACTCCGCGCTCGAGGTCAACGACCTCAACGACTCCGCCTGGCGACAGTTCCTCAACCGGCACGCCGACCTCCTCGACGGCATCGCCAAGGTCCTGGCGATCGCCGGTGCCGTCGTCGCCGTCGTCGCGCTGTTCATCCCCGGTGTCAACGTCCTCGTCGGGCTGGGGATCGGGCTCGGTGCGGCCGCGATCAACTTCGCGCTCGCCGAGAACGGCAACAAGGACTGGACGGACTTCGCCTGGGACGTCTTCGGGCTGGCCACGCTCGGGGCGGGCAAGCTGCTCGCCCTGGGGATGCGTGGGGCGCGTGCGGCCCGAGTCTCCCGCGTGGCCGGGAACCGGTCGAACGTGCTCGCCGGCCCGCCGGTGCCCCGCGGTACCCGGATGCCGCACGGGCGCCACCGGCCCGGCGGGAAGAGCCGGAACAAGCAGCGGCGGCAGCGGATGGAGCAGGGGCGCCAGGCACAGGCGGCCGAGTACTCGCGGATGACGACGGCGCCGTCGTGGAGCGTGCTCGACCCGTCGTCGATGCTGCGCGCGGCGCGCCACAACGTCGCGACCAACGGGTGGGGCAACGTCATCGCCGCCGGAGGTGGTGACGCCTACCAGATGTCCTACTACGCGGCGATGCGGGCACCCGGCATGGGGGGTGGCCGGGCGGCCGCCGAGCTCTACTCCATGTCGCAGGTGAGCGGCACGCTGTCGAACCTCTCCACCGTGCACACCGTCTGGGGTGCGGACCTGTCCGGTGCCCCGCGGCCGGGGGCGACGTGGCTGGGGGAGCACATCGACGCGATGGTCCCGGACCAGGGCAGGCAGGACGACGTCGTGGGGAGCCGGTGACGAGCGCGCTCCGAGCCTTCCTCGCCACTCCCGTCCGCCAGTTCCAGGTCGTGGCCGTGCTCACCGTGGCGGCGTTCGCCTGGCTGGCCGTCCCCGTCCACGCATTCGGCTACCTGCTCCCGCGGGGAGGGCTGGCCGAGACCTTCGCCGACCTCACCGCCGGGGACGCGGGCACCCGCTGGGCGTCCTTCTACGTCTACCTCGTGACGTGGGGGAGCATCGTCGCGGTCTGCGCGCTCGCGCTGTGGGGCGCGGCGCTCGCGGTGCACTCGATCGTCGTCATGGCGCGGCAGGACCCGCGGCTGCGCGACACGGGGACGGCGTGCGTCCCTCCCACCCTGGCGTTCTGGGGCTCCCTCGCCCTCGGCGCGCTCGCCCACCACGTGTCCGCGAACGTCTCCGCCGTGACGTCCTCACCGTTCTGGGACGACGTCTACGGGGCCTCCTCCCCGGCGGTGGTCCTGTGGGTGGCGACCGCCGTGGCCACCGCGCTGGCCGGGCTCGTCCGCGGGCTGCGCGGCACCGGCCGCACGCCGGCCCGCGCCCGCCCGGAGAGGGGCAGGCGGTGAGCGTGACGGCGCAGCGACGTCCCTTCACGATCGTGCTGCCCGCCGGCTGGTCCCGGGTCCCGGTCGGTCCGGGGGCCTCCTCCGCGATCCGCGCCATCCTCGACCGGGCGGTCGCCGGGGTCGACGACGCCCGTGCGGTCCGGGTGCGCCGCCGGCTGCAGGAGCTGCTGCACCAGCAGGTCAAGGCCGCCGAGGCACAGTCCGGGGTGGAGCTCTACCTGCCGACCGAGCAGGTGCACGGCGTGTCGGTCCCCGCCTCCGTCGTCGTCAGCGTGCCGGCGCTCGCCGAGGACGCCGACCCGATGGACGTCCTGCTCGCGGTCGCAGCGCGGCGCCGTGGGGCCGAGGTCCTCGACGTCGGCGGCAAGCCGGCGGTCCGCGCCGAGCACCGCCAGGAGCCCGCGAACCTGGGCGAGGACCTCGCCGAGGTCGAGGCGGCGGTCCGGCAGGTCGTCTACTTCCTCGCCGACCCCGAGGACCGGGGTCGCTTCGTCGTCATGTCGGCCAGCGTCCTGGAGTCGACGGCGGAGGGCGGGGCGGACGTGGCCGATGCCGTCACCGACCTCGTCGACGCCATGGTCTCCACCTTCCGGTGGGCCGGCTGATGCAGCGCCTGGTCCTCGCCGCCGACCCCGACCCGGACCTGTGGGTGCGGGTCCCCGCCTCCTACCCGGACGCCGGCGCCGCCACACCGGAGGAGTGGGCCCGTGCCGTCGCGGCGGACCGGGCGCGCTCGCCCGAGGACGCCGCCGTGCTCACGCGGGTACTCCACGACCTCGCCGAGCACGAGAACGGAAAGCACGCCGGCACCGTGTACCTCTACCTCCCCGACGACGGCTCGCCGATGCACAAGGTCCGGCTCCGCGCGGTGCCGACCGAGGAGCTGGGCCCGGTGGAGCCGGTCTCCCCGCTCGAGCCCGTCGAGGACGTCGTCGACGCCGAGCACCTCGGCCGCGGCACCCGGACCATCGTCGCCGGTCGGGCCCACGAGAGCACGGACGACCTCCTCGTCACCGTCGTCTACCGCTGGGAGCTGGGCTGGGTGACCGTCCTCCTGACCATGGCCACGCTCGACCCGGGGGCCGCCCTCGCCATGCTCGACCTGCTCGACGGGCTCGCCGACGACGTCTGGGTCGAGGACGAGTCGGGAACACTCGTGGCGGCGACGGAGGTGACCGATGTCTGAGGGCGGCTCCCGGAGCGGGCTCGCGCTCGCCACACTCTTCCTCGGGATCTTCGGCCTGGGCCCGCTCGGGCTGGTCGCGGGCTACTACGCGCGGCGCGGACGGCCCGGTGGGAGCTGGCTCGTGACCGTCGGGCTGCTCCTCAGCGCCGTCCACACCGCGCTGCTCACCGCCGCGCTCGTGCTCGCGGCGGTGACCGGCTGACCCACCTCAGCCGTCACCCGCGAACCGGGCGACCTGTGCCTCGTGCTCCTGCCGGACCCGCGGCGCACCGAGCCGAGGGTCGAGCGCCTCCACGCCGGCGGTGAGGTCGTCGAGGTACCGGTGGTCGGCGACGATGCGACGCTGCAGCTCGGCGCCCTTCGCCACCCTGCCGTGCCCGGGGACGACGTGCGCGACGTCGAGCCCGGCAAGGTGCTGGAGCGAGCGGCGGTAGTCGTCGGCCGCGCCGTCGCCGTCGGCGAGCAGCGGCACCTCGATGTCGGAGACCATGTCGCCGGCGACGAGGACGCCCTCGTCGGGCAGGTGGAGCCCGGCGTGCCCCGGAGCATGCCCGGGGGTGGGGACGACGACGGCGCGCGGGCCGGACCACGGCAGCTCGGTCGTGTCCGGTGCCAGCGGGGTGGTGCCGCCGATGACGTCCCAGCGATGGCCCGGCAGGTCCTCCACGGCCTGGGCGACCAGCTCGGCGTCCGCCGTGGCGGCCACGGCCGCGGGGGTGGCCCAGCGGGGCACGTCGGGCAGTGCGTCGGACCACAGCACGTGGTCCCAGTGCGGGTGGGTGGAGAAGGCGGCGGTGACGTGCCAGCCGCGGGCCGTGATCTCCCGCTCGAGGGCGACGAGGTCGGCGGGGGTGAGGGTCGGGTCGACGAGCAGGCACGCGCCGTCGTCGTCGACGACGATCGTCGACGTCGTGAGCCAGGTGGGGGAGGTGGTCACCCACACCCGGCGGGTGACCCGCTCGAGCATGCGAGCAGGCTACGCGCGGGTCAGCGGTACTGCCTGGCCGCGAGGGCGGCCGCCCCGACGATCCCGGCCTGGTTGCGCAGCGCGGCGGGCACGATCGGGGCCTGGAGCTCGAGGAGCGGGAGGAACTTGTCGGCCTTCTTGCTCACCCCGCCGCCGACGACGATGAGGTCGGGGGAGAAGAGCATCTCCACCGTCTCGAAGTAGCGCTGCAGCCGGCCCGCCCACGTCTCCCAGGACAGGTCCTCCCGCTCCCGGGCGGAGTCGGCGGCGCGGCTCTCGGCGTCGTGGCCGTCGATCTCGAGGTGACCGAGCTCGGTGTTGGGCACGAGCGTGCCGTCCATGATGAGCGCCGAGCCGATCCCGGTGCCGAGTGTGACGACGAGGACGAGCCCCTCGACACCCTTGGCCGCACCGTAGGTGGCCTCGGCGTACCCGGCGGCGTCGGCGTCGTTGACGGCGATGACGGTGCGCCCGATCGCCGTGCCCATGATCTCGGGCACGTTGACGCCCTTCCACGACTTGTGGAGGTTGGCGATGAAGGGCACGACGCCGTGCTTGATCGGAGCGGGGAAGGTGAGCCCGACCGGGACCTCGGGAGGGAGGTCGAAGCCGGCGGTGAGCTCCTCGACGACGCCGGCAACCGCTTTCGGGGTGGACTTCTTGGGAGTCGGGATGCGGACCCGATCTGCGGTGAGCGTGCCGGTGGACAGGTCGACCGGCGCACCCTTGATCCCCGAACCGC
>DAHVRG010000237.1 GCA_027322565.1 Georgenia sp. | reverse complement strand
GTCCTCGCCGCCGCCCTGCGACACACCGGGTTCGACCTCGTCATCGCGGGGGACGCGTCCACGGACGGCGGCGGTGGGGCGGTCCCGGCGATGGTCGCCGAACACCTCGGCGTCCCGCACCTCACGGCACTGACGACGGCGCAGATCACCGCGGGCGCGGTCTCCGGCACCCGCGCCGTCACGGGTGGCGTCGCCCACGTCTCCGCCGACCTGCCCGCCGTCGTGTCGGTGACCGAGGCGTTCCCCGACGCCCGCCTGCCCAAGCTGCGCGGGATCATGGCGGCGAAGAAGAAGCCGTACCGCACGCTCGGCCTGGCCGACCTCGGGGTGGACCCCGCGGGTGGCGACAGGGCGCGCTCGGTGGTCGTCTCCGTGGCCGAGCGACCGGCCCGTACCGCCGGCGTCAAGATCGTCGACGAGGGGGATGCCGGCGAGCAGCTCGCGGAGTTCCTCGTCGCCAACCGCCTCGCGTGAAGGGAGACCCATGACGAACGCAGGTCGGGACGAGATCCTCGTCCTCGTCGAGCGCACGGCCCAGGGCGACGTCGCGGCGAGTGCGGCCGAGGTCATCGGGGCGGCAGCGGGGATCGGCACGCCCGTCGCCCTGGTCGTCACCGCGCCCGGCGCACCCGAGGAACCCGCGCGGGTGGCCGCGGAGCTCGGCGCGGCGCGGGTGCTTCTCGCCGAGCACCCCGGGGCGGCGACCGGTCTCGGGGTGGCTGTGGTCGACGCGCTGGCGGCAGCGGTCGACGCCGTCCGTCCCGGTGCCGTGCTCGCCCCGCACTCGGTGGACGGGCGGGACGCGGCGGGGGCCGTGGCCGTGCGCCGGGGGCTGGCGCTGGCCGTGGACGCGGTCGGCGTCTCCCGTGGTGCTGACGGGGTCATCGCCCACCACTCCGTCTACGGCGGTGCCTACGACGTCGACTCCACCGTGACGACGGGTCCGCTGGTCGTCACCCTGCGGCACGGCGCTGTCGACGCCCGCGCCGAGCCCCGGCCGCTCGTGCTTGAGCGGCTGGAGGTGACGCCGTCGGGGCGCCGGGCCGCCCGGGTGGACGGGGTCGAGCCCGTCGGTGCCGCGTCGGGCCGTCCCGCGCTCCAGGGGGCGGATAGGGTCGTGGCCGGCGGGCGCGGTCTGGGCTCCAAGGAGCAGTTCACCCTCGTCGAGGAGCTCGCCGACGAGCTCGGGGCGGCGGTCGGTGCCTCGCGCGCCGCCGTCGACGCCGGCTACGTCCCCCACGCGTACCAGGTGGGGCAGACCGGAGCCGTCGTCGCCCCTCAGCTGTACGTCGCGCTCGGGATCTCCGGCGCGGTCCAGCACCGGGCGGGGATGCAGACTGCGCGCACCATCGTCGCGGTCAACAAGGACCCCGACGCCCCGATCTTCGACATCGCCGACTTCGGCGTCGTCGGTGACGTGTTCACGGTGGTGCCGCAGCTCGTCGCGAGGCTGCGGGAGCGACGGGGCTGAGCCGGGGCGGGCACGTGGTCCCGCCGCGAGAGGAGGACGCGATGGAGCTCGACGGTGCAAGTGCCGTCGTCACGGGTGGTGCCTCAGGACTCGGGCTCGCTGCCGCACGGCGGCTGACGGCGGACGGCGCCCAGGTCGTCGTGCTCGACCTGCCCACGTCCCAGGGCGAAGCTGCTGCGGCGGAGCTCGGGTCGCGGGCGACCTTCGTCCCGGGTGACGTCACGAGGACGCAGGACGTGGCGGCCGCGGTCGAGGCGGCCACGAGCCGCGGCCCGCTGCGCGTCGCGGTCAGCTGCGCCGGTGTGGCGACACCGGGCAAGCTCGTCGGACGCGACGGGCCGCTCCCGCTGGAGCAGCTGCTCGGCGTCGTCACGGTCAACCTCGGCGGGACCGTCAACCTCGCCGCACAGGCTGCGGCGGCCATGGCGCAGACCGAGGAGGTCGACGGCGAGCGCGGTGTCATCGTCAACACCGCGTCGGTCGCCGCCTTCGAGGGCCAGGTCGGGCAGATCGCCTATGCGGCGTCCAAGGCGGGCGTCGTCGGCCTCACCCTTCCGGCAGCCCGGGAGCTCGCGGCCTCGCTCATCCGGGTCGTCACGATCGCTCCGGGGGTGTTCGAGACACCGCTGCTGGCGGGACTGCCGGAGGCGGCGCGGGAGTCCCTCGAGGCCAAGACGCTCCACCCACGCAGGCTGGGGCGGGCGGAGGAGTTCGGCGCCCTCGTCGGCCACATCGTGGCCAACCCCATGCTCAACGGGGAGACGATCCGCCTCGACGGCGGCATCCGGCTCGAACCGCGTTGACGACGGCGAGGTCCGGGCTGCTGTATGCACAGTGCCGTTCCGACCGGCAGAACGGCCTGGACTGGTGGCAGACTGTATACATCTGCTCCTCGACAGGGGTACATTGAGGACCGTGCGCGCCAGTGACCTCGCTTACACCAGGCTCCGGCAGGAGATCGTCCTGGGTCGTCTCTCCCCGGGGGCTCCGCTTGCCGAGGTCGAGCAGTCCGACCGGCTCGGCGTCTCTCGCACCCCACTGCGGGAGGCGCTGCGTCGGCTCGAGGCCGAGGGCCTCGCCGTCGTCGGCAAGGGCAGGACCTACCGGGTCTCGACCATCTCGCCCGACGACGTCCGGCACCTGTTCGAGCTGCGGGAGGCACTGGAGTGCCAGGCCGCCCGGCTGGCGGCCCAGCGGCGCGAGCCGGACGTGTTCCGCCGCCTCGCGGAGCGCTTCGCGGAGGCGGCGGCCCTGCTGTCCCCCGGCGACCCCGACCACACGACGTACTACGGGCTCGTCGCCGAGCTCGACACCGCGCTCGACGAGGCGATGGGGAGCCCCGCGCTCCAGCGGGCGCTCACCGCGCTGCGCTCGCAGGTCGCCCGCGCGCGCAGACTCTCCCGCGACGACCACTCACGGCTCGTCCAGGCGGCGCAGGAGCACCGCCTCATCGCCGAGGCGGTCGCCGACGGCGACGGCACCCTCGCCGCCCAGGCCACCGCGATCCACCTGCGGGCGAGCCTCACCGCGATCCTCACCGCGCTCACCGGGCGTGGACCCCACGAGTCGGCCGCAGTTCTGGTGCGGCCGACCACACCAGCCAAGGAGGCAGCAGTTCGATGAGCAACGCCCGTCTCGCCTCGCGCGACATGGTCTTCCACGACGTCCGGGTCCACCCGAGCGCGGACAACCTCGCGCGTGAGGACCAGCTCGCCTGGAAGATCGCCGAGGTCGCGACCGACGGCGTCCCGGTCACCGACGCGGTGACCGACATGATCATCAACCGGGTCATCGACAACGCCGCCGTGGCCACCGCCTCGCTGACCCGCGGACCCGCCGTCGCCTCCCGCGCGCAGGCCCAGGCCCACCCGTACAACCCCGGCGCGACGGTGTTCGGCCTGGAGCCTGCTGAGCGGGTGAGCCCGGAGTGGGCCGCCTGGGCCAACGGCGTGGCCGTGCGCGAGCTCGACTACCACGACACCTTCCTCGCGGCCGACTACTCCCACCCGGCCGACAACATCCCGGCGATCGTCGCCGTCGCCCAGCACCTGGCCGACGCCCGGAACCTCACCGGCGCCGAACTCCTCCGCGGTATCGCTACCGGCTATGAGATCCAGGTGAACCTGGTGCGTGCGATCTGCCTGCACGAGCACAAGATCGACCACGTCGCCCACCTCGGCCCGTCGGCGGCTGCCGGCATCGGCACCCTCCTCGGGCTGGACGAGGAGACGATCTTCCAGGCGGTCGGCCAGGCCCTGCACACGACGACGGCCACCCGCCAGTCCCGCAAGGGGCAGATCTCCACGTGGAAGGCGCACGCCCCGGCCTTCGCCGGGAAGATGGCCGTCGAGGCCGTCGACCGCGCCATGCGCGGCCAGACATCGCCCGAGCCGATCTACGAGGGCGAGGACGGCGTCATCGCCTGGCTGCTCGACGGTCCGGACGCCCACTACCGGGTGCCGCTGCCCGCTCCCGGGGCGCCGAAGCTGGCGATCCTCGACACCTACACCAAGGAGCACTCGGCCGAGTACCAGTCCCAGGCACTCATCGACCTGGCGCGCAAGCTCCACCACGAGCACCCCGAGCTGCGGGACGCAGACCGGATCGCCGGCATCGTCATCCACACCTCGCACCACACGCACTACGTCATCGGCTCGGGTGCCAACGACCCCCAGAAGTACGACCCGACAGCATCGCGCGAGACGCTCGACCACTCGATCCCGTACATCTTCGCCGTCGCGCTGCAGGACGGGCGCTGGCACCACGTCGACTCCTACACCCCGGAGCGGGCCGCCCGCCCGGACACCGTGGCGCTGTGGCAGAAAATCGCCACGGCGGAGGACGCCGAGTGGACCCGCCGCTACCACTCCGCCGACCCGGAGGAGAAGGCCTTCGGTGGCCGCGTGGAGATCACCCTGACCGACGGCACGACGATCGTGGAGGAGATCGCCGTCGCCGACGCCCACCCGCTGGGCGCCCGCCCCTTCGCCCGCGAGCAGTACGTCGACAAGTTCCGCGTCCTCGCCGAGGGAGTCCTGCCCGAGGCGGAGATCGAGCGCTTCCTCGACGTCGCCCAGCGGCTCCCGGAGCTCACCGCCGAGGAGCTGGGCCGGCTCACGGTCACCGCACCCGCCGAGCTCCTCGGCTCGGTCACCGCACCCGAGGGGATCTTCTGATGCTCCACGCCACGACCCCGGCGCACGAGAAGCGCGCGGCGCTGCGGCGCCGCCTGGCGAGCGGTGAGCTGCTCAGCTTTCCCGGCGCCTTCAACCCGCTGGCCGCCCAGCTCATCCAGGACAAGGGCTTCGACGGCGTGTACATCTCCGGGGCGGTCCTGTCCGCCGACCTCGGGCTGCCCGACATCGGCCTCACCACGCTGACCGAGGTCGCCGGCCGCAGCCAGCAGATCGCCCGCGTCACCGACCTGCCGGCGCTCGTCGACGCGGACACCGGGTTCGGTGAGCCGATGAACGTCGCCCGCACCGTCCAGGCGCTGGAGGACGCCGGCGTCGCCGGGCTCCACATCGAGGACCAGGTCAACCCCAAGCGGTGCGGCCACCTGGACGGCAAGCAGGTCGTCGACACCGCGACGGCGACCAAGCGGGTCAAGGCGGCGGTCGACGCCCGCCGCGACGCCAACCTCCTCGTCATGGCGCGCACCGACATCCGCGCCGCCGAGGGGCTGGACGCCGCGATCGACCGGGCCAAGGCCCTGGTCGACGCCGGGGCCGACGCGATCTTCCCCGAGGCGATGCGCGACCTGTCGGAGTTCGAGGCGGTGCGCCGCGCCGTCGACGTCCCCGTCCTGGCGAACATGACCGAGTTCGGCAAGTCCGAGCTGTTCACGAGGGCACAGCTCGCCGACGTCGGCATCAACATCGTCATCTACCCGGTGTCGCTGCTGCGCCTCGCGATGGGCGCGGCGGAGCGGGGGCTCGACACCCTGCTCGCCGAGGGCACGCTCGCCCCGGTCGTCGACCAGATGCAGCACCGTGCCCGCCTCTACGAGCTCATCGACTACGAGGCCTACAACCGCTTCGACACCTCGATCTTCACCTACACGCTCGCATCGACGCCCGGCGTCCCGGACCGGCCCGCCGATCCGGCGTCCACCACGAAGGAGTGACCATGAGCACCGGCACCACCGAGATCCGCAAGGGTCTGGCCGGGGTCGTCGTCGACGAGACGGCGATCTCCAAGGTCAACCCGGAGACCAACTCCCTGCTCTACCGGGGCTACCCCGTCCAGGAGCTCGCCGCGCGGTGCAGCTTCGTGGAGGTCGCCCACCTCCTGTGGCACGGCGAGCTTCCCACCGAGGACCAGCTCGCCGCCCTCGAGCGGGACGAGCGGGCCCAGCGGGAGCTCGCCCCGAACGTCCGGGACGCCATCGACTCCGTCCCGGTGACCGCACACCCGATGGACACCCTGCGCACTGCCGTGAGCATCATCGGGGCCAACGACCCGACGACGGCGGACTCCTCCCGCGCGTCCAACCTCGCCAAGTCCGTGCGCCTGCTCGCGCAGCTGCCCGCCGTCGTGGCCTACGACCAGCGGCGCCGCCGGGGAAAGGAGCTCGTCGAGCCGCGCGAGGACCTCGGCTATGCCGAGAACTTCCTCCACATGACCTTCGGCGAGGTGCCCGAGCAGGTTGTCGTCGACGCCTTCCGCGTGTCCCTCATCCTCTACGCCGAGCACTCCTTCAACGCCTCGACCTTCACCGCGCGGGTCATCACCTCGACCCTGTCGGACCTCTACTCCGCCGTGGTCGGCGCGATCGGTGCACTCAAGGGCCCGCTCCACGGCGGTGCGAACGAGGCCGTCATGCACGTCTTCGACGAGATCGGCAGCGCCGACCGGGCCGAGGCCTGGCTGGAGCAGGCCCTCGCCGAGAAGCGCAAGATCATGGGCTTCGGCCACCGGGTGTACAAGAAGGGCGACTCCCGCGTGCCGAGCATGAAGGCCTCGCTCGACACCCTCGTGGAGCACTTCGGCCGGCCCGACCTCGCAGCGCTGTACGACACGCTCGAGAACGCGATGGTCTCCCGGAAGGGGATCATGCCCAACCTGGACTACCCCTCCGGTCCGGCCTACCACCTCATGGGCTTCGACACGGAGATCTTCACCCCGCTGTTCGTCGCCAGCCGGGTGACCGGCTGGACGGCGCACGTCATGGAGCAGCTCGAGGCGAACGCACTCATCCGGCCGCTGTCGGTCTACAGCGGTCCGGACGAGCGGCACGTGGAGTGACCGGTAGCGTGCCCTGGTACGCACTGACCCGCGCCGTGCGCGTCGCTGTCCGGAGCGCACGGCCCACACCCTGAGGAGTGCCCTTGTTGAGGATCGGGTACAAGGCTTCGGCGGAGCAGTTCGGCCCCCGAGAGCTGGCCGACTACGTCGTGCTCGCCGAGCAGGCGGGGTTCGAGTCGGCATTCATCTCCGACCACTTCCAACCCTGGCGGCACGACGGTGGGCACGCCCCGGCGTCGCTGCCGTGGCTCGGGTCGGTGGGCGCCCGGACGGAGCGGATCGTGCTCGGCACCTCGGTACTCACCCCGACGTTCCGCTACCACCCGGCGGTCATCGCCCAGGCCTTCGCGACGCTGGGCTGCCTGTACCCCGGTCGCATCATCCTCGGCGTCGGGACGGGAGAGTCGCTCAACGAGGCGGCGCTGGGCATCCCGTGGCCGGCCGGAAAGGAACGGCTGGCGCGGTTGCGTGAGGCCGTCGCGCTCATCCGGCAGCTGTGGGCCGGCGAGCGGGTGAGCTTCGAGGGGGAGTACTACCGGACCGACAAGGCCACGGTCTACGACCGTCCGGAGCAGCAGGTCCCCATCTACATCGGCGCCTCCGGGCCCATCGCGACCCGCTTCGCGGGACGGGAGGGCGAGGGCTTCATCACGACGTCGGGCAAGGCACCGGAGCTCTACTCGGAGAAGCTGCTGCCCGCGCTGCGGACGGGGGTCGAGCAGGCGGGACGGTCGCTCGACGACCTCGACCTGCTCATGGAGGTCAAGGTCTCCTTCGACCCGGACCGGCGGCGGGCGTTGGAGGACACCCGCCACTGGGCCGCCCTGGCGCTCTCCCCCGAGGAGAAGGTCGGGGTCGAGGACCCCATCGAGATGCAGCGCCTGTCCGACGCGCTGCCGATAGAACGGGCGGCGTCGCGGTGGATCGTGTCCGACGACCCGGACGAGCACGTCGAGCAGATCCGCCGCTACGTGGACCTCGGCTTCCGGCACCTCGTCTTCCACGCTCCAGGGCCGGACCAGGCCCGCTTCATCGAGCTCTACGGGGAGGAGATCGTCCCGCGGCTGCGTCGGATGACCTCCGCCTGACGCGAGCGTCCTCGCCCCGTCGCCGACACATACACACGCCGCATCCGGACAGGCTCCACCTGGAGACCGCGCAGGTGGCAGGATCGAACCGTGACGACGACCGAACCCGCCCCGCAGATCTCGGCCGACGCGCGTACCGACCTCGTCTTCGCCCTCCGCGCAGCGATCGACGGTGAGGTCCACGACGACGCCCTCTACCGCGGCCAGTACTCCACCGACGCGTCGAACTACCGGGTCGTCCCCGACGTCGTCGTCGTCCCCCAGGACGTCGACGACGCGCGCGCCGCGATCGACACCGCCCGCCGCCTCGGCGTCCCCGTCACGGCCCGCGGCGCCGGCACGTCGATCGCCGGCAACTCCATCGGCCCGGGCGTGGTCGTCGACTTCTCCCGGCACGTCAACCGCATCCTGGAGATCGACCCCGAGGCGCGCACCGCCCGGATCGAGCCGGGCGTCATCATGTCCGACCTGCAGCGTGCGGCCCGGCCCCACGGCCTGCGCTTCGGCCAGATCGG
>DAHVRG010000222.1 GCA_027322565.1 Georgenia sp. | reverse complement strand
GCGGTTGGTCCGGCGCACGAGGAGGCCGCTCGTGTGCTGCAGCTCGTCGTGGGTGAGCCGGAAGCGCACGGTGACGTAGGTCAGCGCCTGGTTCAGCGGGTTGAGGACGGCGAGCACGGTGAGCGCGATGACGGTGTACCGCGCGACGTCGTTGTCGGTGTTGAAGAACCACCAGCCCGCGGCGGCCGGGAGAAGCCGCGGCAGGGTCCGGAGCAGGGCGGCGAGGACGATGCGCGGGTCGAGCCGCCGCCACGGCACGTCCGTCGCGCCGTCGCCGGCCCGGTCCGCGCCCGGGTCCTGGAGGTCACCGTCGTCGGCCCGCTCCCCCGGTACCCGGGCTGCGCGGACCGGCCCCGAGGTCGTCACGTGGCGTCCCCCCGGGTGCGGGCGACGGCGTCGGTGAGCTCGGTGACGAGCTCGTCCGCCACGTCGGTCGCGAGCCCCTGGATGACGACGGCACCCTGCGCGGACCCCGTCGTCACGGAGACCGCCGCGAGCCCGAGCACCCGGTGCAGGACGTTGCGCTTGGCCTCGACGGTCTGCACCCGCGAGAGCGGCGCGATCCGCCACTCCCGCCCGAGCCACCCGGCACGCGAGTAGACGGCGGTGCCGGTCGCCTCCCAGCGGTGCGTGCGGTACCGCAGCCACGGTGCGACCAGCACCCCGGGCAGGAGCAGCACGGTGAGGACACCGGCCGCGGCGAGCAGCCACGGGCGGACGCCCTCCCACAGCAGCGCCGGGACGAGCGTGGCCACCCACCCGAGGAGGAGCCAGGCCGCGCGGCTGAGCAGCCAGTAGGTGCGAGCCGCCGGGGCCACCCGGTGGCGCGGGGGCCGCGGACCCCCGCCTGCAGCGGAGCCGGCGCGAGGTGCCGCGGCGTCGAGCCCGCCCGCGGGTTCGGCGGGCAGGGCGGGTGCGGCGGGTCGGGCACCGGCCGGCGTCACGGGTGCGGGATCGGGCACGGGGACTCCTTCCGGGGCTACGCCACCACAGTAGGAGAGCCGCGGGGCCGGCCCCATCCGCCACGAGGCTGAGGCGGCCGACGGCTCCTCCGTCCCGATGCTGAGACGGCCGACGTCCCGCGCCGGGGGGCGGGACGGCGGCCGAGGTGGGCGGGTCAGGCCGGCACCGGCTCCTCGTCGCGCTGGAGCCGCCGCTCGAGCTTGGCGCCCTCGACGTCGACGTTCGGCAGCACCCGGTCCAGCCAGCGCGGGAGCCACCAGGCCTTCTCCCCGAGGAGGCTGAGCACCGCCGGGGTGAGGGTCATCCGGACGAGGAACGCGTCGATGAGCACGCCGAACGCGAGGCCGAAGCCGATCGGGCGGATCATCGCGAGCTCGGCGAAGATGAAGCCGCCGAACACCGAGACCATGATGATCGCGGCAGCGGTCACCACCCGGGCGCTCTGGTTGAAGCCCGTGACGACGGCGGTGCGGGCGTCGGCACCGTGGACCCGCGCCTCCCGCATCCCGGAGACGAGGAACAGCTGGTAGTCCATCGCCAGCCCGAAGAGCACCCCGATGAGGATGATCGGCAGGAAGCTGAGCACCGGCCCGGGCTCGCTGACCCCGAAGACGCCGGACAGGTACCCGAGCTGGTAGACCGCGACGACCGCGCCGAAGGAGGCCACGACGGTGAGGAGGAAGCCGAGCGAGGCGAGCAGCGGCACCCAGATCGAGCGGAACACCAGGAGCAGGAGGACGAGGGAGAGGCCGACGACGACGAGCAGGTAGACGGGCAGCGCGTCTGCGAGCTGGGCGGAGATATCGATGTTCGCCACGGTCTGGCCGGTGTAGCCCATCTCCACGCCGTGCGCTGCGCCGAGGTCCTCCTGGCCCGCGATGAGCCGGTCGACGAGCTCGACGGTCGCCTCCTCGCCCGGGCCCTCAGCGGGCATGAGCTGGAAGGCGAGGGTGTCGCCGTCCTCGCTCGCGCCGAAGGGCACGACGTACTGGACGCCGTCGACCGCGAGGAGGTCCTCGGCGATGTCGAGCTGGACCTCGGTGAGCGCCGTCTCGTCCTCCAGCGGCGTGTCGAGGGTCGCGACGCCGATGACCGGGCCGTTGGCACCGGCGCCGAAGTTGTCACGGATGAGGTCGTAGGTGCGGTACGCGGTGGAGTCGACCGGCTCCTGGGAGCCGTCGGGCAGCCCGAGGCGCAGCTGGGTGGCCGGGACGGCGAGGACGCCGGCGATGAGGGCGACGCCGAGGATCGCCGGCCACGGGCGGCGCTGCACCCGGGCGGCCCAGCCGCGGGTGGCGGAGTCACCGTTCTGCCGGGCCAGCCGGGCGCGCTGGCGGGCCGGCAGCACCCGCCGGCCGAGGAAGGACAGCAGCGCCGGGGTGAGGGTGTTCGCGGCGAGGACGGCGACGACGACGGTCGCGGCCGCGACGAGGCCCATGACCCCGAGGAACGGGATCCCGGTGATGCCGAGCGCAGCGAGCGCAATGACGACGGTGGCGCCGGCGAACGTCACCGCGTTGCCGGCCGTGCCGGTGGCGAGCGCGATCGACTCGCGCAGCTCCATGCCCTCGGCGAGCTGCATCCGGTGGCGGTTGAGGATGAACAGGGAGTAGTCGATGCCCACGGCCATGCCGAGCATGAGGGCGAGTGCCGGGGTCACGCTCGTCATCTCGACCACGCCGCTGAGCGCCATCGCCCCGCCGACACCGACGCCCACCCCGACGAGGGCGGTGAGGAGGGGCAGCCCGGCGGCGAGCAGCGAGCCGAGGAGGACGAGGAGGACGACGACCGCGACGGCCACGCCGACGACCTCGGCCGGGCCGAGGATGCTGGAGATGTCCGAGACGATCTCGGCGCTGTAGTCCACCTCGACGCCGTGGTCCGTCAGGGTGTTGCCGATGCGCTGGACCTCGGCGGTGACCTCGGGGTCGAGCTGGCCCCCGGAGGAGGCGAAGCGGACCTGGGTCATCGCGACGGTCCCGTCCTCGGAGACCTGGCGCAGACCGTCGGTGAGCCGGGCGAGCCGCTCGCCCTGGTCGAGCTGGGTCTCCGCCCCGGCGAGCTCGGCCTCCCCGGCGGCGATCTCCTCCTCCGCGGCCTCGAGGGCGGCACGCCCGGCGGCCGCCTCCTCCTCCTGGCCGGCGAGCTCCGCCTCCGCGGCGGCCAGCTGCTCCTCGGTGGCGGCCGCCATGGCGGGCGGGAGCAGGTCGCGGGAGGCCTCGAGCTCGGCGCGCTGGGCGTCCAGCTCCTCCCGCGCGGCGGCGAGGGCCGCCTCGCCCGCCTCGAGCTCTTCGCGCTGGACGGCCAGCTGCTCACGCCCCGCCTCGAGCTCGGCCCGACCGGCCTCGAGCTCGGCGCGGCCGGCGGCGATCTGGTCCAGGCTGCCGTCGAGCTGCTCCTGGGTGGCGAACGGGTCGGTCGCCCCGACGACGCCGTCGAGCTCGGTCCACTCGGCGGTGACGGCGGCGACGGCCGCGCGCTGCTCGTCGGTGAACCCGTCCTCGGTCGAGAAGGTGACGGTCCCGATGCCGGCGGCTGCCTCGGGGATCTCCGTCTGCAGCTCGTCGAGGACGTCCTGGAAGCGGCTGCCGGGGATGGTGAACTCGTCGCTCAGCGGCTCGCTGAGCGTCGCGGCGCCGGTCGCGACGAGCGCGATGACGACGAGCCAGGTGATGACGCCGGCCCAGCGGTGCTGGGCGCTCCAGCGTCCGAGACGGTGGAGGAGAGCGGCCACGGTGGGTCCTTCCGGGGTGGGGGTTCGGTCGGGACGGGCGGTCAGGGGGTGGGTCGGCGCCACCCGGCGTCGGCGTGAGCGAGGACGCGCTGGAGCGCCGCGTTGAAGGAGGCGACCGCGTCCTGCGGGGAGAGCTCGGGCAGCGTGGGCAGCCAGGCGTGCTCGACGGTCTCGAACATCTCCATGACGGCGGCTGCCAGGGACCGGACGCGCAGCTCGTCCTCGTCCCCGAGCCGTCGACGCAGGACGCCGACGAGCCACTCCTCGTGGTGCTGCCAGACCCGCAGGTGGAGCTCGAGGCCGTGCGGGGACTCGGCGGGGTTCTCCGGCATCCAACCGAGGAGGATCTCGGCGTCGATGGGCTCTTCGCGCAGCGCCGCGGCAATCGCCGTGAGCGGCTCC
>DAHVRG010000174.1 GCA_027322565.1 Georgenia sp. | reverse complement strand
CGCCCTGGCACCGGGTGGACTTCGCCCGGGCCGTGCGCGCGGAGGTGCAGCGCCGCAAGCGGGACCGCCGCCTCCTGGACTACGACGACCTCCTCACCCTGCTGCGCGACGCCCTGACCCACCCCGCCCACGGGGAGGAGGCCGCGCGCCGGGTGCGGGAACACTACGCCGTCGTCCTCGTCGACGAGTTCCAGGACACCGACCCGGTGCAGTGGGAGATCCTGCGCACCGCGTTCCACGGCCACCGCACCCTCGTCCTCATCGGGGACCCGAAGCAGGCGATCTACGCCTTCCGGGGCGGCGACGTCGTCACCTACCTCCAGGCACGTGCGGCGGCCGACACCACCGCCACCCTCGGACGGAACTGGCGCAGCGACGCCGGGCTGCTCGCGGGGCTGGAGGGCATCTTCCGCGGCGCGGCGCTCGGTGACGAGGCCATCGTCGTACGGCCAGTGGACGCTGCCCACCCGGGACGCCGACTCACCGGCGGCGCACCGGTGCGGCTGCGGCAGGTCACCCGTGATCCCTTCGACCTGCCGAACCCGCGCAGGCAGCCGCGCGTCGGTGACGTGCGCGAGCTGGTCGCCGCCGACGTCGCCGCCGACGTCGTCCGCCAGCTCGGCACCACGCGGATCGCCGAGGGGCCGGGCGGACGTCCGGTGCACCCCGGGGACATCGCGGTGCTGGCTCGGCGCAACGCCGACGCCGAGGCGGTCCGCGACGCCCTGGTCGCCGCCGGGGTTCCCGCCGTGGTCTCCGGGCTGTTCAGCGTCTTCGCCACGGACGCCGCCAAGCACTGGCTCACCCTGCTGCTCGCCCTGGAACAGCCCGGCCACGCCGGGCGGACGGCCGCGGCCGCGCTGACACCCTTCCTCGGCTGGGACGCCGCCCGTCTCGGCACCGCCACCGAGGTCGAGCGCGAGGCGCTCTCCGACACGATGCGGCGTTGGTCCCGGCTGCTCGCGGAACGGGGTGTGGCCAGCCTGCTCGAGGCGCTGTCGGCAGAGGGCACCGTCACCCGGCTCATGACCACGGCGGCCGGGGAGCGCGACCTCACCGACGTCCGTCACGTGGGCGAGACGCTGCACGTGGCGGCCTCCGAGGCCGGCCTGGGGATCGCCGCGCTCACCGACTGGCTGCGCAGCCGGATCACCGAGGCCGAGCAGGACTACACCGAGGAGCGCAGCCGCCGGCTGGAGACGGACGCGGACGCCGTCCAGGTCGTCACCATCCACTCCTCCAAGGGCCTGGAGTTCCCCGTCGTCTACGTGCCGTTCGGCTGGGACCGCTACGAGTCCCGGACACCGGCGTTCCTGCGGTTCCACGACGACGCCGGCACCCGGCTGCTCCACGTCGGCGGCACCGCCGACCGCGGGTACGCAGCGGCTCGGGTCCGTCATCTCCAGGAGGAGCGCGGCGAGGATCTGCGGCTGCTCTACGTGGCGCTCACCCGCGCGGCCATGCAGGTCGTCGTCCACTGGGCGCCGTCGAGCAACTCCGCCGCCGGGCCGCTGAGCCGGTTGCTGTTCGGTGCCTTCGCCCCCGGGGAGCAGCCCCCCGAGCGGGTCACCGTGGCCGCCGACGACGCCGTGACCGCGGCCCTCACCGAGCTCGCGGAACGGACCGGTGCGGACACCGTCGCGGTCGAGCAGGTCACCGAGCGGCCACCCGGCGTGGCCTGGCGCCCACCCGAGCCGGACCGGCCAGCGCTGTCCGTCGCACACCTCGGCCGCACCCTGGACCACACCTGGCGGCGCACCTCCTACAGCGGTCTCACCGCCGCCGCCTACGCCGAGGGCGTGGCCAGCGAGCCGGAGGCCGCGGGGGTGGAGGACGAGAGCGACGTCGTCGTGCCGGCCGGCGACGAGCTCGCCCCGGCACCCCCCTCGCCCATGGCCGAGCTCCCCGGCGGCACGGTGTTCGGCACCGTCGTCCACAACGTCCTGGAGCAAGTGGACACCGCGGCCCCCGACCTCGCCGCCGAGCTGCGCACCCGCTGCCACGAGGCCGGGACCACCCGGGTCCCGGGCCTGGACCCGGACGTGCTCGCCGCCGCGCTGGAGCGGGTGCTCGCCACCCCGCTCGGGCCGCTGGCGGGTGGCACCACGCTCGCCGACGTCCCCCCGGCGGACCGGCTCGCGGAGCTGGAGTTCGAGCTCCCGCTCGCCGGGGGCGACTCGGCCGCCGGCTCGGCGGCCACGCTCGTCGACCTCGCCGCGCTGCTGCGTCGTCACCTGCCGGCGGACGACGTCTTCGCCCCGTACGCCGACCGGCTCGCCGCCCTCGGCCCGGAGCGGCTGCACGGCTACCTCACCGGGAGCATCGACGCCGTGCTGCGCCGGGGCCGCGGCGCGGAGGCGCGGTACCTCGTCGTCGACTACAAGACCAACCGGCTCGCCCCCGCCGAGGAGCCGCTCACCCTGTGGCACTACCGGCCGGAGGCGCTGGCCGAGGCGATGATGCACTCGCACTACCCGCTGCAGCTGCTGCTCTACCTCGCCGCC
Source organism: Georgenia sp. (assembly GCA_027322565.1). Taxonomy (GTDB): domain Bacteria; phylum Actinomycetota; class Actinomycetes; order Actinomycetales; family Actinomycetaceae; genus Oceanitalea. The sequence continues at coordinate 1,555 of DAHVRG010000174.1, read as the reverse complement.
CTCCACCGCTACCTGCGCTGGCGGCACCGCGGTTACGACCCCGGGCAGCACCTGGGCGGAGGCCTGTACCTCTTCGTGCGCGGCATGGCCGGCCCGGGCACCCCGACCGAGGCCGGCACCCCGTACGGCGTCATGGCGTGGCGGCCGCCGGCGGCGCTGGTCGTGGAGCTGTCCGCCCTGCTCGACGGGATGCGCCCGTGACCGAGACCGCCCTCACCGCCGCGGCCGACGCACGGCTGGCCCTGTCCGCCCCGCCGCTCCTCGCCCGCTTCAACACCGCCGGTGTCGTCGACGCACCCGACGTCCACGTCGCCCGCCGGCTCGGCGCCCTCACCGGCGAGAGCGACGAGCGGGTCCTGCTCGCCGTGGCGCTGGCCACCCGTGCGGTCCGGGCCGGGTCCGTGTGTCTCCGCCTCGACGACGCCCCCTCCCTCGCCGCCGACGCGGAGGCCGCCGCCGAGGAGGCCGCCGGGCAGGCAGGAGCCACTGCAACTCCGGGGAGCCCGGGGACTCAGGCGACGGCAGCCGTGGGCGACCTGCCCTGGCCCGACCCGGATGGGTGGCGGCGGGCGGTGGAGGCCAGCCCGCTCGTCGCGGTCGGCGTGGACGGGCCGGACGACCGGCCGGTGCGCTGGGTCGGGGGGCGGCTCTACCTCGACCGGTACTGGCGCGACGAGCTGCTCGTGCGTCGCCAGGTCGACGCCCGGCTCACGCGTCCCGCCCTGGCGGTGGACGTCTCTCGGCTGGGCGGCGCCCTGGACCGGCTCTTCCCCGCCCGCCCTACCGACCCCCGACAGCACCCCGCCGACCCGCGGCAGCGGCTGGCCGCGGCGGCCGCCGTCACCGGCCGGCTCACCGTGCTCACCGGCGGACCCGGCACCGGAAAGACCACCACCGTGGCCCGGCTGCTCGCCGTCCTCCAGGACGTCGCCGGACCGCTGCGGGTCGCCCTGGCCGCCCCCACGGGCAAGGCCGCCGCCCGGCTGCAGGAGGCGGTGCACGAGGTCGTCGCCGACCTGGAGCCGGCCGACCGGGAGCGCGTCGGGCAGCCCGCCGCCTCGACCATCCACCGGCTCCTCGGCTGGCAGCCGGGCAGCACCACCCGCTTCCGGCACGGACCGGACCAGCGGCTGCCGCACGACGTCGTCGTCGTGGACGAGACCTCGATGGTCTCGCTGCCCCTCATGGCCCGGCTCCTCGAGGCGCTGCGCGCCGACACCCGCCTCGTGCTCGTCGGCGACCCCGACCAGCTCGCCTCGGTGGAGGCGGGGGCCGTGCTCGGTGACCTCGTCGCCCGGCCGCCCGTCGCCCCCACGCTGCACCCGGCGCTCGAGCCCCACCTCCCCGCCGACCTCTCGGCCGAGGACCACGACCGGCTCCGCGGCGGCGTCGTGCGGCTCACCACCGTCTACCGGCAGCGGGCGGACAGCGCGATCCTGCCCCTCGCCGCCGCGATCCGGGCGGGCGACGCCGCGGGGACCCTATGCCGCTATCGCACATTGACATCGCCGGTTGAAACAAACCCCGGTACGGCCGCAGCGCAAAACTTGCCGAT
>DAHVRG010000127.1 GCA_027322565.1 Georgenia sp. | reverse complement strand
GCGTCGGCGAACGGGCAGGCGGACTTGACGTAGTAGACCAGCCGCCAGCCCTGCTCGGCGCCGATCGTGTCCAGCGCGGACTGCCACTGGTAGACCTTGGAGTCCCCGACGACGGCGACGACGTCGCCGTCCGGGTCCCCGTACTCACAGACCTCCACGGCCCGTTCGGTGACGTCGACGTCGCAGCCTTCGGCGTACCCGGAGGGTACGTCGGACGTCGCGTCGGCCGCTGAGGGCGTGAAGGAGGTGACGTCGGCGAGCGACGCGACCGAACCCGGGGGCGCCGCCGTGGCGGGGCCGGCGTCGTCGATGACGGCGGCACCGTCTGCCCGGTCGCCGGGTGCGCTGCTCGGCACGGCGAGGACGAGCGCGAGGCCGGCGACCACCCCGACGAGCGAGAAGTTGCCGCCGACCGACAGTGCGAGGGTGTTGGAGCGTGAGACGGCGCCGGAGAACCGGATCGGGTTCTCGACGAAGCGGTGGCTGAGCCAGGAGGGGAGGAACGCGACGGCGACGACGAGGAGCCCCCGCCCGGCACCGAGCTCGCCCCACACCGCGGTCGCGGCGACGAGGAGCGGCCAGTGCCACAGGTACAGCGAGTACGACAGCCCACCGACCCACACCGCCGGGCGCCGGGAGAGCAGCCCGGCCGGCCCGCCGGCCCCGGCGGAGAAGCCGGCGACGACCACCGCCGCCGTCCCGAGCGTCGGGAGCAGCGCCGCGGTGCCCGGCCACGTCGTCTCCGCGGAGGTCACCAGACCGCTGAGGACGATCGCCGCGAGCCCGCCCCAGCCGAGCAACGCGGCGAACCGAGCGGGCAGGCGCCTCCACTGCGCGGCGCCGATCGCCACCGCCATGACGGGCCGGACCGGAAGACCGCGGCGCCGCACCACCCAGCCGACGAGGACGAGCAGCAGCGGCCAGACGATGTAGAACTGCTCCTCCACCGCCAGCGACCAGAAGTGCTGGACGGGGGAGGCCCCGACGTCCTCCGCGAGGTAGTCGACGGCGCGGCCCGCCAGCACCCAGTTGACGACGTACAGCGCCGCACCGACGATGTCCCACCCGAACGTGCGCCAGTCGACGACGGAGGTGGTGAGCCAGGTGAGCGCGGCGGTCGCCGCGAGCACGAGCCCGGCGGCGGGCAGCAGCCGCTTGGCCCGGCGGGCGTAGAAGCGGCGGAGTGAGAGCCGCCCGTGCGTCTCGACCTCCCGGATGAGCAGGCCGGTGATGAGGAACCCGGAGATGACGAAGAAGACGTCGACCCCGACGAATCCCCCCGGCAGCTGGCGCACACCCGCGTGGTAGACGAGCACGAGGCCGATGGCGACGGCCCGCAGCCCCTCGATGTCGGGCCGGAACACCGCCGACCTCGCCGGCGCGGCGCCGGTCGTCATCCGGGTGTCGGTACTGGTCACCGGGTCACTCGTTCCGCAGGAGGCAGGGCAGGCACGGACGACCGGCGCCGAGGCGGCCGGTCGAAGGTGACGAGGCAGCGTAGACGCCCCCGCCGCCGGCGCTCAACCGCTGGCTGCGGGAGAGCCGCCGTCAGGGCACCGGCGTCAGGCCCCGCTCGGCGCGCAGACGCTGCGCCGTCTCGACGAGCTCGGCCGCGCGGGCGTCGAACGAGTGCTCCCGGCGCACCCGCTCGGACAGTGCTTCCCGCGCCGCGGCCCGCTCCGGCGTCTCGGCGAGGTGGGTGGCGACCGCGGCGGCGAGCTCCTCCGGGGTGTCGAAGGTGAGGACGACGTCGCCGAACACCTCGGTCATCCCTTCGACGTGGTCGCTCACGACGCGGGCCCCGCACGCGGCGAGGTCGAAGACCCGGTTGGAGATGAGGCCCTCGCGGCGCATGTCGTCCCAGTGGTCGTTGAGCACCACCCCGGCGTTCGCGTAGTACCCCGCGAGCTCCTCGTTGGGAACGTACTCACCCCGCCAGGCGCCGTCGGGCAGCAGCCCCTCCCAGCGCACGCCGTAGACGGCGGGCGTGATCCCCGCCTCCAGCGCCGCCCCCACGGCGGTCCGCATCCCCCGGGCGTTCCCGACGAAGAGGACCTCGTGGCGGGGCTGTGCCCCCTCCGCGGGCACCGGGCGGAACCGCTCGCTGTCGGTGCACTGGAGCAGGGGGCGGACGGAGGCCCCGAGATCTGCCGACATGCGCTCGGCGAGCCGGGTCGATGCGGCGAAGACGCCGTCGTAGCTCGCGAGCTCGCGTCGGGTGACCCGCTCCGGGTGGCTGATCACCCAGCACAGGTTGAGCTGCTGCGGGTTGGTGCGGTAGGTGCTCACGCCGCGCAGCACCAGGGCGACGTCGTCGAAGCGTGCGGAGGGCCGGTACCACGCCCGCTTGGCGTCGATGACCACCTCCTGGCCGAGGCGCTCGAGCGCCGCCTTGAGCCCGAGGGCGAAGTGCCAGTCCCCCCAGTTCGTGCGCCGGGACACGTCGGGGGCGCCGATCTTGATCGACCAGCGCAGCGGACGCTCGGGCCGCTCACGCACGAGGATGGGGTCGAAGCCCCAGTGCGTCGGGGGAGCGCCGTCGTAGCCGACGACGGCGTACCCGGCCTCCCGCCACGTCTCGGTGTCGTCCGACCGGATCTCGGCCTGCCAGCGGCCGGTGAGCAGCTCCTGGTTGTCCGTCGCGATGGCTGCGGCCGCCTCCCGGTTCTGCCGCTTGCGGTACTGCGTGAGCGCGACCTGGCTCCCGGGCACGTAGCGCAGCGGCCGGCCGGTGTGCCGGGTGAGCCGGAGGCTGAGGTCCGGGTTGTCGGTGTCGCGCACGAAGAGCGGGTCGAAGCCCTGCACCGCGGCGAAGTCGGCGGCCCGGACGGCGATCATCGCCGAGGTCAGCGCCGTCGGGGTCCGGGGTCGGAGGACCTGCGGGTCGTCGGCCGGGAACGTGCGGAAGAGGCTGTGCGGGTGCGCTCCCCTGGCGAAGGCGACACCCGCGGACCACACCGTGCCGTCCGGTGCCATGACGAGCGGCTGGGCCGCCGCCGCGCCGTCCGCGAGTGCGGCGGTGAGCGGCTCGAGCCACCCGGGCTCCACCCAGGTGTCCGGCAGGAGGAAGACGAGGGTCTCGCCCGTCGCGGCGGCCGCCCCGACGTTCCGGGAGACCTCGGGCGTCAGGGCCCGGGTCTGCCGCAGCACCCGCAGGTGCGGGTACTGGACGGCGAGCCACTGCAGCCGGTGGCCCTCGGCGTCGGGGGTCTTGGCGTCGATGACGAGCACCTCGAGATCCTCGGCGTCGGTGACGGCGAAGAGACGCTCGACGGTCGCCGCCACCGGGGCCGCCTCCCCGGTGGCGTGGATGACGACGGAGACCGAGCCCGGGCGCCGCTGGTCGAGCCCGGCGGCGACGGCCGACCAGTCGACGAGGTGCTTGCCCAGGACGGCGTGCCGGTAGCCGAGCGGCTCGTTGATCGTGATCCGGTCGGTGCGGTCCTCCCACACGTCGTAGCGGGTGGCGACGAAGGGGGCGAGCTCGAAGTCGGTGGCCTCGGACATCCGGATGAGGAGGTCCCAGTCGACGTTGCGGCGCAGCTGCTCGTCGAACATGCCGACCTCGTCGAGGAGCGAGCGCTCGTGGAGGACGACGATGCAGTCGATGTAGTTGCGTTCCCGCAGCGCCTCCCGGTTGAAGGGGAGGGCCCGGTAGCCGCGCCGGCCGCCCTCCTTGTCCTCCATGAGCTCGGAGACTGCGTAGCCGAAGCGCAGCCCGCGGGTGCGCACGAAGGCGACCATGACCTCGAGGAACTCCGGCACCCACGTGTTGTCGGAGTCGAGGTAGGCGACGTAGTCGCCGCGGGCGCGGGCCAGGCCGGTGTTGCGGGCCACCGACACCCCGCCGGCACGCTCCCGGCGGACGAGCTCGATCCGCGAGTCGGAGAGGAACGGCTCGAGCGCCTCGGCCGTGCCGTCCGTGCTGCCGTCGTCGACGACGACGAGCTGCCAGTTCGTCCACGTCTGGTCGAGCACCGACCGGACCGCCGTGAGGACCCCCTCGCGCCGGTCCTTGGTGGGGATGACGATGCTGACGAGCGGAGGCTCCTCCGCGAGGGCAGCGTAGTCCGCCAGCGTTCGGGCCTTGAACTCCTCGGCGGCCGCGTGGTCGAAGCTCTCCGAGGTGCGGGGCAGGTGCTCCCAGCCCCGGGTCTCCGCCATGAGGCGGTGGGTGCGCTTGATGAAGTCCGCGAGCGGTGCCTCGGTCTCCTGGCCGAACGCGCGGCGGTAGCTCGCGAGGTCGAAGTCGGCGCTCGGCCGGGCCCCGCTGCGCCAGCCGACCTCGAGGTAGTGGCCGAGCGCCCCGCCGGGGTGGTCGGCTGCCGCCGGCTGCTGCTCCACGTAGTACTCGGGGTCGAACATCGGGTGCGGGGGCAGCCCCCGCGCCGCCCCGCGGTTGACGTAGTGGACGAACGGCGCGACATCGAGCTTCTGCGGCGTCAGGGGGCTGTCGCGGTACCACGCGGTGTCGAAGCACGGGTTCGGCGAGATGTCCGTGGCGCTGCCGACGGTGACGTAGTGCTCGACCGGGTCCGTCCCGGGCGGGAGCGGTGTGTCGAGCTGCTCGCGGTACCAGTCGGCGTCGAACAGGCCGCTGGCCCGGATGGCGTCGGCGATCCGCTGCTGTCGGCGGAGCTGCGGGTCCGGGGCCGGTCCCCGCCGCCGCACGACCTTGCCCACGAGTCGACGCAGGCCCCCCATGTCGATCAATCGGCCTCCCAGAAAGCGCATGCTGACGTCCTGCCCCACGGTGGCGCTGCGCGCGCCCTCCGTATCGTAGACGGACGCCGGGCAGGAGGCGGGCCGAGGGCCGTGGCTCAGCCCGTGAGCAGGACGTCCAGGGTGCGGATCATCGCGTGCATCCGGCGCCTG
>DAHVRG010000125.1 GCA_027322565.1 Georgenia sp. | reverse complement strand
GTAGACGTCGCCGGCGACACCCGCGGACTGCCCCTCGACGGCCTCCGGCGGTGCCCACGGGATGGACACGCCCCCCGACTCGACGGCACCGGTGAGCCCGGCGATGCCGAAGTCGGTGAGGGCGGGGCGGCCGTACTCGGTGGTGAGGATGTTCGCCGGCTTGATGTCCCGGTGGACGATCCCGGCGCGGTGGGCGGTCTCCACGGCACCGGCCAGCCGGACACCGATGCCGAGGACCTCGGGCACGCCCAGGGGCCGCACCTTGACCCGCTCGGCGAGGTTGGGCAGCGGGCAGTACTGCATGACGAGGTACGGGCGCCCGTCGGCCGCGGTGTCGGCGTGGTAGATCGTGACGATCGAGGAGTGGGTGGACAGCTGGGCCATGAGGTTGGCCTCGGCGACGAACTGCTCGCGGCTCTGCCCCTCGGCGGCCTCGTGGGTGAGGACCTTGATCGCGACCTGCCGCTTGGGCAGGTGCTGGGTGTAGAGGTGGACGTCGGCGAACCCGCCGGAGCCGAGGAGACGCTGGACGGTGTACCCGGGCAGCTCCGGGGGCGGGGCGGGCTGGCGGCGGGTGCTCACGGCGTCTCCCCCACCTGCGTGACCGTCACGGTGACGCCGGCACCCAGCTCGATGACGGCACCGGCACCGACCGGGACCCCGGTCCCCGGCTGGAGCCGGACCGGTGGCTGGTCGGGCAGGTGGAGGATGGTGCCGTTGGTCGAGTTCATGTCGGTGACGACGACGTGCCCGCCGGCGGGCCGGACCTCGACGTGGGTCGCGGAGATGTCGCGTTCCGGGTTCGACACGCTGACGAGCCGTGGGAGCTCCGAGCCCGCGAAGCGCGCGGCCTCCGGGGCGCGCCCGAGGAGCACCGGCCGGTCCATCTCGATCCGCGGGCCGGTCGACAGGACGAGCTCGACGTCGGGTGCGGCCCGGCGCAGCTCGGGCTCGGCGGGCGCCGCGGGGAGGTCGGTGCGGGGCAGCGCGGAGGTGGCGATGGTCTGGCCGTCGTGGTCGCCGTCGTCGTCCGGGCCGACGGTCACCGGCCCGCCCGCGGGTGGCGGGAGCTCGACCGGCGGGCCGACCGGCGGGGGCGTGGCACGAGCCGGCCGCGACAGACCGGGGACGGAGTCGATGATCCCGCCGGGGGCGAACGCAGCGGCGGTCTCCACGTCCGGCCCGCGGTACGGCTCCTCGTCCGGCTCCGGGTCGCGGGTCGCCTCGAGGTCGAGCGGCGCAGGGTCGGCTACCGCCTCGGCAGGGCTCGCAGCGGTCTCCACGGAGGGCTCGCCGTCCTCCTCCGAAGGCGGTGCGGCAGGCTGCCGCGTCGACTCGTGGGAGCGCAGCTGCTCGGTGGACCAGAGGAGGAAGTCGTAGTCGTCGGCGTCCTCCGGGTCGTCCTCCTCGGGGGTGCCGGTCGAGGCGTCGGGGACGCCGTCCGCAGGACGGTCCTCCACTGCAGGGGCATCCGCCGGGTCGGCACCCGCGTCGGGCGGGTCGGGGTCGACCCCGAGCGGGTCGGCGGTCACCGCTCCCGGCGTGGCACCGTCGGAGCTGCCCGGCGCGGGACCCGGGGCGCCCGAAGACGGCGGCACACCGACCGCGGCCGCCAGGGCCGGCATCCGAGCCACGGTGAGCTCGACGTCGTCGTCCTCCTCCACCGCCGCGGCAACGACGTCGGGACCGAGCACGAGCCGGGCCGACCCGGCCCGGACGATCCCGCCCGCCACCGGGAGCCAGCCCTCCTCGCCGGCGTCCGCGCGGACGGTGGCGGCGGCGGCGGGGAGCACCTCCTCGCGCCATGTCGTGTACCCGCGGCCGGAGACGACCCGCCCACCGAGCTCGACATCGACCTCGCCCCGCACGAGTACCCGCATCCCGTCCGGGTGCGCCTCGACCATCGCGAACGAGGGCAGTGCGGCGATCCCGGCGGCGGCGAGGTACTCCACCCAGCCGCCGAGCCGCTTGCCGGTGGCCGTCAGCTGCCACAGCTCGCGGGCGACGTCGGTCGAGACGGCGGGGTGGAGCAGCGCGAGGGCGTCGTGGGTGACGAGCGCCGTCCACCGCCCGGGCTGGTACTCGTGCACCGTCACTGGCCCGCTCCTCCCTCGGCGCGCGGCAGCGTCGACTCCTCCTCCTGCTCGTCGCGCCGCGCCGTGCCGGCGACCTCGCAGTCCTCGTCGCGGGCGGCGACGACGACCACCGAGACGTTGTCGTTCGCCCCACCGTCGCTGACCGCGCGCTCGAGCAGGGTCGCCGCCGCCTCGTGGGGGTGCCCGGCGGAGGCGACCACCTCGCCGATCTCGGTGTCGGACAGCTCGCCGAACAGCCCGTCGCTGCACAGCACGAGCTGTTCCGGCCCGCCGGCGCGGAGCATCCAGAAGTCCACCTCGGGCAGCGGCCCGGTGCCCACCGCCCGGGTGATGACGTTGCGCTGGGGGTGGTGCCGCGCCTCGACGCGGCTGATCGCGCCGGAGTCGACCATCTCCTGCACCAGCGAGTGGTCGACGCTGACCTGCTCCAGCTGCTGGGGCGCGCAGCGGTAGACGCGGGAGTCACCGACGTTGAAGACGAGCCAGAACGGCTCGCCGTCCTGCTCGGTGAGCACGGCCCCGGCGACGGTCGTCCCGGCGACGGCGTCGTCCCCCGCCATCGCCTCGCGGATTCGCTCGGCGGCCCGCCGGAGCGCCGCGGTGACGTCCTCGGGGAGGACGGGGCGGTCGAGCTGTGCGAGGCGGGCGAGCTCGGTGACGGCGGCATGGCTGGCCATGTCGCCGCGGGCGTGGCCGCCCATGCCGTCCGCCACGGCGAAGACGGGCGGCTGCGCCAGCACGGAGTCCTCGTTCGCCTGCCGTCGCCCACCCGCGTCGGTGGCCACGCCCCAGTGGATCTGCATCCGTTCCCTCTCGCCGTTTCCGTCAGGGATCCTACGTTGCCCGGGTCCGTCCTCGGGGCCCCGGAGCCGCTGCCCGGTCACCCGAGCGTCGGGAAGATTCCCCAGTACCCGGCCGCCAGCAGCAGGACGAGCGCGCCGAGATGGGTGCCGACGAGCGTGATCGTCCCGACCGTCCCGGTCCGTACCCCGGAGCGTCGGACGCGCAGCCACGTGCTCGCCGACCACACCCCCACCGCCGTGGCCCCCACCGCGACGACCTGGATGCCGAGCCATCCGCCCTGGACGACGAGCGGGCTCTGCTCGTAGTTCAGGGCGAGGTCCGCCACGACGAGGATGTAGGAGAGGAACAGCACCCACACGGCGAGCACGCCCATACCGAGGGCGGCGCTCGCGCGGGCGAGCGGTGAGGGCAGCCGCTCGCTGGGCCGGCGTACGAGCCGGCTGACGAGCCACAGCACCGGGCCGAGCAGCAGCAGGACGACCCCCCCGACGAGCGTGAGGATGATCATGTCGCCCGACGCGTACCAGCGCGGGCTGTCGAGCGGTTCGGCGCGGAAGCGCTGCTCGGGCTGCCCGCCGGCGACCCGGGGCTCGGCGTCGGCGGTCTCGGGCAGGCCGAGCGTCCACCGGGCCACGGCGTCCGGGAACCCCGGCGCGAGGCGGCCGTCGATGCGGATGCCGTGGTTGGCGCCGTCGAAGTAGCGCAGCGTGTAGCTCTCGTTGCCCGCCACGGCGAGGTCCTCGATGACCGTCGCCGGGCCCTGGACGATCGGCATCGAGGCGTCCTCGGTGCCGTAGACCATGAGGACGGGCTGGTGCAGCCGCTGCTGGTAGGGGCTGACGTCGAAGTCGGCGTAGACGAAGCCGCCGCCCGGGACCTCGCTGCCGAGCAGCCGCGGCACCGCCCGGAGCAGCCGTTCCGGCGCGCCGAGGTTGCGCAGGTAGGTGTCGGTCGCGAGGGCGAACTGCTCGCGGGCCGGCACCACCGGCGCCGAGACGAGGACGACGAAGGCGACGCCGGGGTTCTGCGCCGCCGCGACCGGCGCGATGAACGCACCCTCGCTCTCGCCGTACACGCCCACCCGTTCCGGGTCGACCCCCGGCCAGGCGGTGAGCACCTCCCAGCTGTGGAGGTAGTCCTGCGCCATCGCCGGGTAGTCCCGGTAGCGGACGGTGTAGTTGTCCAGGCGCTTGTCCGGGACGATCGAGACCACCCCGGCGCTCGCCAACGCCTCGGTCATCTCCCAGAAGTTGTCGTGCGTGGCGGTTCCGGCACCGTGCATGAAGACGATCCCGGGGCGTCCCTCCGGTGCCCCGACGGGTTCGTGGACGGTCGCCTGGACCTCGGCACCGTCGAGCTCGACGGTGAAGGTGTGGGTGCGGGTCTCGTACGTCCCGACGGGGTCTGTGACGACGTCGCCACCGATCGTCACGTCGGAGGACTGGACGACGAGGGCCTCGTCGAGCGGGTGGGGGTTCCAGCCGGGTCCTGCGACGGTCCCGATGAAACCGAAGAGCAGGACGGCGAGCACCGTGACCGCAACCCTCCAGGACCTCACCGGGACAGGTTAGTAGGTCCGGCGCTACACCCGTCGGAGGCGACACGGCCCCGAGGGGCCGGGTGCGGCCTCCGTCAGAAGCCGAGGCGGCCGAGCATCTTGGGGTCGCGCTGCCAGTCCTTGGCGACCTTGACGTGGAGGTCGAGGTGGACCCGCGTACCGAGCAGTGCCTCGATCCCCCGCCGCGCGCGGGTGCCGACGTCCCGCAGGCGGGAGCCGCCCCGCCCGATGACGATCGCCTTCTGGGAGTCCCGCTCGACGAAGAGGTTGACCCGGACGTCGAGCAGCGGCGCCTTGCCCTCTCGACCCTCGCGCTCGGTCATCTCCTCGACCACGACGGCGAGGGAGTGCGGGAGCTCCTCACGCACCCCCTCCAGGGCGGCCTCGCGGATCAGCTCGGAGATCCGGTCGTCCCGGGACTCCTCGGTGAGCTGGTCGTCCGGGTACAGCTGCGGGCTCTCGGGCAGCTGCCGGGCGATGACCTCGACCAG
>DAHVRG010000124.1 GCA_027322565.1 Georgenia sp. | reverse complement strand
AGGAGCTCACCGGCTCCGACGGCGCCGCGGGCTTCGTCTTCGCCGCCCTCGGTCTGCCGACGTTCCTCGCCCCGTTCATCGGGCAGCTCGCCGACCGCGTCTCGCGCAGGTGGCTCCTCACCGTGGGCAACGGGACGATGGCGCTGCTCGTGCTCAGCCTCGTCCTCGTGCGGGACGCACGGGACGTCTGGTTGATCTACGGCGTCACCTTCGTCTACGGCGCCATGGGGTTCCTCACCGCCTCCGCCCAGTCGGGCCTCGTGCGCGACCTGCTCGAGGACGACGAGCTCGCCGGCGGGAACGGCTTCCTCAGCACCGTCGACCACGCCTTCCGGCTGGTCTCCCCGCTCCTCGGGACCGCGCTGTACGTCGCCTCCGGGCCGCGGGCCGTCGTCGCGGTCACCGCCGTCTGCTTCGCGCTCACCGCCGTGCTGCTCACCCGGCTCGAGGTGGTCGAGACCCCGCCGGAGCCGGCCGCCGGAACCCGCTACCGGACCGAGCTCGCCGGCGGGGTGCGCCACCTGCGGCAGACCGTGCCGCTCGGCGCGCTGACCATCGCCATCGCCATCGCCATGGGTGCCTCGGGCCTGACCAACGTCGCGGTCTTCCCGATGATGGAGCAGGGCCTGGGGGTCGACCCGGCCATGCTCGGGCTCCTCGTCAGCATCCAGGGGGTCGGGTCGGTGATCGCCGGGGTCACCGCGGCACGGCTCATCCGCCGGCTCGGCGAGCCCAGGCTCATCGCGGTCGGACTCGGCGTCATGGCGCTGGGCATGAGCCCCTTCGTCCTCGTCGGCACGATCGGCCTGCCCACCGCCGTCGCCCTCGGCGCCGCGGTCCTCGGGCTCGCGCTCGTCGGAGTCGGCGGGCCGTGGCAGATCGTCGCCTTCGTGACCATCCGCCAGCGGCTCACCCCGCCGCGGCTGCAGGGACGGGTGGCGGCCGCGTCCAACGTGGCCTTCAGCCTGCCCCAGACCCTCGCGACGATGGCCGGAGCCGGCGTCATCGGCGTCATCGACTACCGCGCCCTCGTCGGCGCCACCATCGCCGGGATGGTCCTCGCCGGCGCGCTCGCCCTGCGGGCCCGCCGCCCCGCCTGACCACCACACGAGAAGGGACCCACCATGGGACCGCACCTGCTCCACGACCTCGCCGCCCACAGCAGCGGACAGACGATGGCCGACTTCACCCGCCGTCAGCTCCTCACGCCCAGCCGCCCGCGCAAGCCACGCACCACCTTCGGTTGGCCCGGACGCCGCCGGCGCTGAGGGGCCCTCGGGCGGGCGGTAATTCCGTTGTCGCTGCCCGCCCGGGTTGTCAGGCTGGTCCGACGCACCGCGACGGACGTCCCCGTCCGTCGCCGTCCGGCCTCCCTGAGGCTCCCTGACCCCCTCCCAGGGTCCGACCAGGGCACTCCCGGATACCGCACCACCACCCGCTCACGATCTGCTGGGAACCATGCCGGACATCCTCGCCCTGCTACCCGACTCGTTCAGCCCCGCCCTCGTCGTCGTCGGCGCGCTCCTCGCGTTCGCCGAGTCCGCGTTCGGTCTGGGGGTCATCGTGCCCGGCGAGCTCGGCGTGCTCGTCCTCGGCGCCACGGCGAGCACCCCGGTGCAGGTGGCCCTCGCGCTCACGGTCGTCACCGTGGCGGCGTCGGCCGCCGACCACATCGGCTACCTCATCGGACGCCGCTACGGGCAGTCGCTGCGCGGCAGCCGGGTCGTGCGGCGGCTCGGGACCGAGCACTGGGACCGCGCGGCGCAGCTGCTGCGTCGCCGCGGGCCGGTCGCGCTCGTCGTCAGCCGGCTGCTGCCGCTGGTCCGCACCGTGGTCCCGGCCGCGGCCGGGGCCGCTCGGATGCGCTACCGGCGCTTCCTCACCGGCTCCGTCCTCGGCAGCGCCCTGTGGGGTGTGCTGTGGCTCGGTGCGGGCGCGCTCGCGGGGCAGGCGCTCCCGCACGTCGCCGACCGGCTGGGGGACGCCGGGTGGCTCGTGCTCGCCGGCATCGTCCTCGTCTCCGGACTCCTCGTCATCCGGCGCCGGGCCCGGCGGCGCCGGCTGCCCGCCCCGTCCGTCCCGCGGGAGCGCGAGCTCGAGCTCGTCTGACCCGCCGTCCAGCTCCCGCACGAGGAGGAGCTGCTCGGTGACCGCACCCGGCCCGTCGGGCACGTGGCGCCGCTGCCCGGAGTCGCGGTAGCCGAGGCGCTCGTACAGGCGGCGGGCCCGGTGGTTCTCCCGCGCCACGAGCAGGGCCGTGACGCCGCCACCCCGCTCGCGCACCCGCCGCTCGGCGGCGGCCACCAGGAGCCGTCCGACGCCCCGCCCCCTGACGTGCGGGATGACGGCGAGGGACCCGATCTCCGGCACCGCACCGACCCCCTCCACCTCCACCCCGGTCCAGCGGACGACGACGGTGCCCACCGGCTCACCGCCGTCCAGCGCGAGGAGGAAGGACCGCCGGCCGGCGCGGGCGTTGGCGAGCTGGCGGGCGTGGTCGCCGCCGCTCGGCAGCACCCGCTCGAGGGCGGGCAGGTCGCCGTCGACGGCGTCGCGCACCTCGACCCGGTCGACCCGCACCACCCACCCCTTCTCCCGCCGGCACCCCCGGGGCACCAGTGTGCCCGGCCGGGGCACCGCCGTGACCCGATCGTGACCGCGGCAGGTTGACACAGGTCGCCAGGGGTCACATCATTTGTGAAACCTGAATCACCTGTCATGTTGTGACAGGCACCTCCAGCACCTCAACCGAAGGCGGTCCCAGTGCGAGCAACAACGAAGTCCCTCGCGGCCACGGTGGGCGTCGCGGCCCTCCTGGCCCTCGGCGCCTGCGCCCCGAGCGCCGGCGGCAACGACGGCGACACCGACACCGGCGGGTCCGACGACGCCCCCTCCACCGCGGACGGGGGCGAGGACGCCCCCAGCGGAGACCCGGTCAACGTCGCCCTCATCACCTCGACCACCGGCCCTCTGGCCGCGTACGGCGAGGCGTTCATCGACGGCTTCGAGGCCGGGCTGGACTACGCCACCGACGGCACCGGCATGGTCGACGGCAGCGAGATCGTCGTCGAGATCCTCGACGACGGCGGTGACACCGACCGCGCCATCACGGCCGCCCGCGACGTCATCGGGCAGGGCTACCAGATCATGACCGGAACCGCCTCCTCCGGCGTCGCCCTCGCGCTGGCCGAGCAGGCCGAGCAGAACCAGGTGCTCTACGTCTCCGGCCCCGCCGCCGCGGACGCCGTCACCGGCATCAACGACTACACCTTCCGCTCCGGCCGGCAGTCCCTCCAGGACGTCGCCACCGCCGGCTCCTTCATCGAGGTCGACGGCGCGGAGATCGTCGTCTTCGCCCAGGACAACGCCTTCGGCCAGGGCAACCTCGCCGCCGTCGAGGCGATCCTCGGGGGCCAGGGCGCCGAGGTCAGCGCGGTGATGATCCCCGAGGACGTCACCGAGTTCACGCCGTTCGCCGCCCAGGTGCTCGACGCCGACCCCGACATGGTCTTCGTCGCGTGGGCCGGCGCCACCTCCGGCGCGATGTGGCAGTCGCTCAACCAGCAGGGCGTCCTCGACGACATCACCGTCGTCACCGGCCTGGGCGACGCGTCCACCTTCGGCGCCTACGGCGAGGCCTCGGACAAGGTCGACTTCCTCAACCACTACTTCCCCGGGGCGCCGGACAACCCGGTCAACGCCGCGATGGTCGAGCACGTCGAGGCGAACGGCGGCACCCCCGACCTCTTCACCCCCGACGGCTTCGCCGCCGCGCAGATGATCGTCCACGCCATCGCCGAGACCGGCGGGGAGGACGTCGACGCGATGATCTCCGCACTCGAGGGCTGGACCTTCGAGGGCCCGAAGGGTGAGTACACGATCCGCGCGTCGGACCACGCGCTCATCCAGCCGATGTACCAGGCCCGCCTGGTCGAGGGCGAGGACGGCAGCTGGGTCCCCGAGCTCGTCGCCACCGTCCCGGGCGAGGACGTCGCCCCGCCCGAGGCCGGCTGACCCACCCGTGACCTGCGGTGCCCGGCCCGCCCGACGGGCCGGGCACCGGTCAACGACGACGTAAGAGAGCGACCATGGCCCCCCACTCCGCGGCACTGCGTGTCGAGTCCCTCGGCTTCGCCGTCGGCGGCATCACGATCCTCCACGACGTCGACCTCGAGGTCCCCTCGGGGGAGATGATCGGGGTGATCGGACCGAACGGCGCCGGGAAGACGACGCTGTTCAACATGATCTCCGGTATCCACCGGCCCACCGCCGGGAAGGTCCTGCTCGACGGCAGGGACATCACCGGCGACTCCATCCACCAGCGCGCCCGCGCCGGCCTGGGCCGCACCTTCCAGACCTCGAACCTGTTCCCGGGGCTGAGCGTGCTGGAGAACGTCCGGCTCGCCGCCCAGCGCGAGCTCGGCGGCAACCTCTCGGTGCTGCGCTTCCCCCGCTGGCGGGACGAAGCCACGACGATCGCCCGGCAGCACCTTGCCCAGGTCGACCTCGCCGACCGCATGGACGTCCCGGCGGGCGGGCTGAGCCACGGCGACAAGCGCAAGCTCGAGATCGCCGTCCTCCTCGCGATGAAGCCCAGCGTCATCCTGCTCGACGAGCCGATGGCCGGGGTCTCCCGGGCGGACGTCCCCGGCCTCAGCGAGGTCATCCGCCGCATGCACCGCGAGCACGGGTGCACCGTGCTCATGGTCGAGCACCACATCGACGTCGTCATGGACCTGGTCGAGCGCGTGGCCGTGCTCCACCAGGGCACGATCCTGGCACTGGACTCCCCGGAGGCGATCATGGCCAACCCGACCGTGCAGAGCGCCTACCTCGGGACGGCAGCATGAGCGCCCTCCTCGAGGTCGAGCACCTCTCGGCGAGCATCAACGGGCAACAGGTCGTCGAGGACGTCTCCCTCACGGTCCCCGGCACCGGCGTCACCGCCGTCCTCGGGCGCAACGGCGTGGGCAAGACGTCGACGCTCAAGGCGGTCATGGGCCTCATCCACCGCTCCGGGAAGGTCACCTTCGCCGGCGAGCGGATCGACCGGGAGTCCACCCACCGGATCGTCCAGCGTGGGATCGGCTACGTCCCCGAGGACCGGGAGGTCTTCGCCAACCTCACCGTCGCGGAGAACCTCCGCCTCGCTGTCCGCGGCGCCGCCGAGCACCGCGACTTCGTCGAGGAGCTCTTCCCGGACCTCGTCGGCCGCGCCGACCAGAAGGCCGGCACCCTCTCCGGCGGGCAGCAGCAGATGCTCTCCCTCGCCCGCGTCCTCATCAACGACAACCGCCTGCTCCTCGTCGACGAGCCGACCAAGGGCCTTGCCCCGCGGATCGTCAACGAGGTCGCCGCAGCGCTGGAGGAGGCGGCGCGCACCGTCCCGATCCTCCTCGTCGAGCAGAACCTGCCGGTCATCGAGCGGCTCGCCGACGACGTCGTCGTCATCGACGCCGGGGTCGTCGTCCACACCGGCAAGGCCCGTGACCTGCTCGCCGACGAGGAGGCCGTCCAGCGTCTCCTCGGGGTCGGCACCGACACGGCCGCGGAGGTGGCCTCGTGAGCACCCTCGTCCTCCTCCTCGCCACCGGGGTCGGCCTCGGGGCGCTGTACTTCCTCATCGCCTCCGGCCTGTCCCTCATCTACGGGCTCATGCACGTGCTCAACTTCGCCCACGGCGTCTTCCTCTCCCTCGGCGCGTTCGTCGGGTGGGAGATCGCCCGCCGGATGGACGTGAGCAGCTGGGGCGGGTTCCTCCTCGCCCTCCTCGCCGGTGCGGCCGCCGGTGCGGCCGTCGCGGCCGTCACCGAGCTCCTCCTCATCCGGCCGCTCTACAACCGGCACATCGAGCAGGTGCTCATCACGGTCGGGCTCGGCCTCGTCGGTGTCGCGCTCTTCGAGGGGGTGTGGGGCACGGACGCGATCTTCATCGCCGGGCCCGCGTGGCTCGACCAGACGACGTCGCTCCTCGGGGCCCGGGTCCCCAACGAGGTGTTCGTCATCGTCGGCGCCGCCGCGCTGCTCCTCGTCGGCCTCGTGCTCTTCCTCAAGCACACCCGCTACGGCCTCATCATCCGCGCCGGGGTCGAGAACCGGGCCATGGTCACCGCGCTCGGGATCGACGTGCGGCGGTCCTTCACCCTCGTGTTCGCCATCGGCGGCGCGGCCGCGGGGCTCGGCGGGGTCCTCGCCTCCCAGTACTTCGGGTACGTCTCCGCCCACATGGGCCAGACGCTCCTCATCTTCGCCTTCATCGTCACCGTCATCGGCGGCCTCGGGTCGCTCGGCGGGGCAGCCGTCGCCGCCGTGCTCGTCGCGGTGTCCCAGCAGCTGGCGAACTTCTACCTCGGCGGCACCGGTGACCTCATCGCGGTCCTCGCCCTCGCCGTCGTCCTGTTGCTCCGTCCCACCGGCCTGATGGGAGTGAGGAAGGCATGACCACCACCGAGACCCTCAGCCGCGAGTCGGCCCCCACCCCCGCGGCCGCCCCAGAGCGGAGCCGGCCCCGCCGCAGCCCCGCCGTCCTCGTCGGCGTCGTCGCCGTCGTCGTCGTCGCGGTGCTGCCGCTGCTCGACATCTCGGTCCCGGGCGTGCTGCCCGGTGCGACCTGGACCCCAGGGACGATGCACCTCATCGCGCTGTGCATGCTCTTCGCGGCCGTCGCGCTGACCTACCACCTCGTCTACGGCGTCGCCGGCATGCTGAGCTTCGGGCACGCGCTGTACTTCGCGGCCGGCGCCTACGGCCTGGCGATCGTCCTCCAGCGCAGCGACATGCCGCTGCTCGTCGCGGCCGTGCTCGTCCTCGTCGGCGTCATCGCGGTCGCCACTCTCGTCGGGGCCGTGTCGCTGCGTGTCTCCGGCGTCTCCTTCGCCATGGTCACCCTCGCCTTCGCCCAGGCGGGCAACGTCATGGCGCGGCGCAACACCGGCGGCGTCACCGGCGGGGAGGAGGGCATCGGGCTCGCCTACGCCAACGTGCCGGACGCGCTCGTCGGTGTCGTCAACACCCGCAACATGTACTGGCTGGCGCTCGCCGTGCTCGTCGTCGTCTACCTCGTCGTCACGTGGGTGCAGCGCTCCCGCGCCGGCCACGTCGTCGAGGCGACCCGGGAGAACGAGCTGCGGGTGCGGGTGCTCGGCCAGCCGCCCTACCTCATCCGGCTCATGACCTTCGTCATCGCCGGTGCGCTCGCCGGGATCGTCGGCATGGCCTACCTCCTGCTCCAGTCGCAGGCCGTGCCGACCATCTCCGGCGCCGAGTTCACCATCGAGATCCTCATCATGGTCGTGCTCGGCGGGGTGGGCTCGCGGTGGGGCGCCGTCGTCGGGGCGGTCGCCTTCACCATGCTCAACCAGCGCCTGTCGGTGCTCGCCTCGTCCGACGCGGTCGAGTCGCTCCCGACGGTCCTGCGCATCCCGCTGAGCGAGCCGGCCTTCATCCTCGGGGTGCTGTTCATCCTCGTCGTCCTCTTCCTCCCCGGCGGGATCGCCGGCGGGCTGCGCCGCGGGGCCACCCGGCTCGTGGGCGGGAGGAGCGCGGCCGCCCGCCGGGCCGGGCAGGAGCGGCGTCGCATGGAGGAGGTCGCGTGACCGCTCCCGAGCCCGGCGGCCACACCCTGGGGAGGTGGACGGCCGACCACGCCCGCCTCACCCCCGGCAAGGTCGCCGTCGACGAGCGCGGCGTACGCACGACGTACGCCCAGCTCGACGCCCGGGCCACCGTGCTCGCGGAGCGTCTCGTCGCAGCCGGCTACCGGCCCGGCGACCGGATCGCCACCCTCACCCGGAACAGCACCGACCACGTCGTCCTCTTCTTCGCCTGCGCGAAGGCGGGGCTCGTGCTCGCGCCGCTCTCCTGGCGGCTGAGCCGCGAGGAGCTCGCCTACCAGCTCGCGCACTGCCGGCCCGCCCTCGTCGCCGTCGCCGCCGACCTCGCGGCCGACGTCGCGGACGCCCACCCGCCGGCACCCGTCGTCCACCTCGGCGCGGCGGGTGTCGAGCGGGCGGTGCCCGCTGCACCCGCCGCCTCGCCCCGGCCGGCCCGGCCGCCCCGCGACGACGACCCGCTGCTCCTCAGCTACACCTCGGGGAGCTCCAGCCGGCCCCGCGGGGTGGTGCTCACCCACGCGAACTGCTTCTGGACCAACCTGTCCCTCTCCGGTGCCGCCGGGATGACCACCGAGGACGTCGTCCTCGCGGTGCTGCCGCAGTACCACGTCGGTGGCTGGAACGTGCAGCCGCTGCTCGCCTGGTGGCGCGGCGCCACCGTCGTCCTCGAGCCGGACTTCGACGCCGGCCGGGTGCTCGACCTCCTCACCCGGCACCGGGTGACGACGATGATGGGAGTGCCCTCCCACTACCGGCAGATCGCCGACCACCCCGGCTTCGGCGACGCCGACCTCGGCGGGCTCACCCACATGATCGTCGGCGGCGCCCCCATGCCCGCCGAGCTCCTGCGCACGTGGCACGGGCGCGGCGTGCGGGTGATCCAGGGCTACGGCCTCACCGAGGCGGCGCCCAACGTCCTGCTCCTGCCGCCCGAGGACGCCTTCGCCCACCTCGGCTCGGTGGGCAAGCCCTACCCGCACGTCGAGGTCGCCCTCGCCGACCCGGTGACCGGGCAACGGCTCGAGGGGCCGGCCACCGGTGAGCTCCTCGTCCGCGGCCCCGCCGTGTTCGCCGGCTACTTCGACGACGCCGCCGCCACCGCCGCCGCCCTGCAGCACGGCTGGCTGCGGACCGGCGACCTCGCCGCCCGCGACGCCGAGGGCTACTTCCGGATCGTCGACCGGCTGTCGAACATGTACATCTCGGGCGGGGAGAACGTCTCCCCCGCCCAGGTCGAGCACGTCCTGCGCACCCACCCGGCCGTGCGCGACGTCGCGGTCGTCGGCGTCCCCGACGACCGCTGGGGGGAGGTGGGCCACGCCGTCGTCGTCCCCACCGACCTGACCGACCCGCCCCGCAAGGACGAGCTGGTCGAACACTGCCGCGCCCACCTCGCGGCGTTCAAGGTGCCTCGCTCGGTCGCGTTCGTCCCCGAGCTGCCCCGCACCGCGCTGCACAAGGTCCGCCGCGCGGCGCTCCGACCCGAGACGAAGGAGGCCCGATGAGCGCGCCACCCCGCACCGCCCGCGGCACCCGCACCCGCGAGCGCATCCTCACCGGCGCGACCCAGGTCTTCGCCGAGCACGGCTACCACGAGGCCTCGATCGTCAAGATCACCGAGGCGGCCGAGATCGCGCAGGGCACCTTCTACCTCTACTTCTCCTCCAAGCAGGAGGTCTTCGAGGAGGTCGTACGCGACCTGAACTCCCGGGTCCGGCGCGCGATGCACGAGGCGTCCAGCGCCGAGCCGGACCGGCTCGCCGCCGAGCGTGCGGGGTTCCGTGCCTTCTTCCGCTTCACGGCGCAGAACCCCGCCCTCTACCGGATCATGCGCCAGGCCGAGTTCGTCGCCCCCGACGTGCTCCACGTCCACTACGAGTCGATCGCCCGCGGCTACGTCGCCGGGCTCACCGCCGCACAGCAGCGCGGCGAGGTCGCCGCCGACCTCGACCCGGAGGTCGCCGCGTGGGCGCTCATGGGCATCGGTGAGCTCGTCGGCATGCGGTGGGTGACCTGGGCCGAGCCCGGCAGCGGCCCACAGGAGCTTCCCGAGCACGTCTTCGAGGCGACCATGCGCCTCATCGAGCGCGCCCTGTACCCCGACCTGGAGGAGCGATGAACGAGCAGTACCTGTCCGGCCGGCGCGCGGTCGTCACCGGAGGCGCCGGCGGCATCGGTGCCGCGTGCGCCCGGGCGCTGGCCGCCCGGGGCGCGCACGTCGTCGTCGCGGACAGGGACGGTGACGCCGCCGCTGCGGTCGCCGCGGACGTCGGCGGCGAGGCGTGGGCGGTCGACCTCGCCGACACCGCCGCGCTGGAGGACCTGCGCCTCGCGGCCGACATCCTCGTCAACAACGCAGGCATC
>DAHVRG010000112.1 GCA_027322565.1 Georgenia sp. | reverse complement strand
GTGGCGTTACAGCGCCGCGCACTGGCCGCGCTGCGGCCCCGTCACGCTGTTCGGGCTGCCGCCGTCGACCGGGGCGGGCTCGTTGCCCGTGCAGCTGAGTGGTCCGTGCACGGTGCTGCCGGCCACCAGCGGGGCCAGGGTCGTGCGGTTGTCCGTCAGCTCGACCGGACCGCGGACCACGGTGTCGGTCAGCTCGAGGTTGCCGGTGGTCCCGGACACCCGCAGCGGACCGGTCAGCTCCGCGCCGCTGACCTGTACCAGCGTGGCGCCGGACGCGGTCAGCGGCCCGCGCATCGTCGCGTCGGTGACGACGAGGCTTGCACCGGTGCCGACGGTCACCGGCCCGTTGACGGTCGCTGCGGTGATGCAGGTGACGCCGCTGGTGACCCGGAGCGGCCCGTGGTGGGTGCCGGTGACGGTGTCGGTGCAGTCCGGCGTCGGGCCGACGAGGTCGATGAGGTAGGCGTTGGTCTGGTCGACCCCGATGATGTTGCCGTTGCCGTCCCGGGTGATCTGCTCCATCTCCTCGGCGACGACGGTCACCTCACCGGTGGCCCGGTCCACCTGGTAGAGCGTGGTGTTGCTCGTCACCAGGTAGGTCCCGGTGCGCTCGTCCCAGATCGTCTTGGTGGCGTAGCCCCACCCGCGGTGGTTGCCCTGCTCGGCGGGGAACAGCCGCGCCGTCCAGGTGATCTCGTGGGTCGCGGGGTCGAGCTCGAAGAGCAGGCCGTCGGAGGTACCGCCGGCCAGCATCCCGTCCGCACCCCAGGACAGCCCGGCGACGTAGCCGGCCTCGTCGCTCACCGGGCCCTCCCACACGAGGGAGGCGGACTCCACGTCCCAGACGAACAGGCGTGCCTCGGTGGCCGTGGGCGTGGACGAGAGCCCACCGCTGATGGCGGTGCCGCCGTAGATGAGGCCGTCGGCGTAGGCGAGGGAGATGACGCTCTGGTCCGGGACGACGTTGCGGTGGAACTCGAGCTCGCCGGTCTCGGTGTCGACCAGGGTGAGCGCCCCGCCGAGCTCGCCGTAGTCCGGGATCGTGCCGATGGCCAGCCGGTCCCCGGTGGACACCACGCCGTTGATCCGGTCCTGGAAGTACGGCTCACCGCGCTCGAGGGTGAGGACGTGCCGCGGGTTGGTCCCCCAGCGCCACTCCTCCTCCAGGTTGCCCGCGTGGACGACGGCGCCCGGGTAGGACGTGACGACGAGCTCGTCCCCGTGGGTCGCGACGGCGTCGGCCTGCTTCGGGCCGCGCAGCGGCTCGAGCTCCAGGGTCTCGGCGTCCACCCGCGTCATCGACCCGCTGGAGAGGTAGGCGCCGATGTAGGTGTTGCCGTCGGGGCCGACGCCGAGGCCGTGGGCCTCGGCCGGTGCCGGCGCGATCTCGGCCCGGGTGACCGAGGCCGTCCCGGTCTCGAGGTGGTAGGCCCACAGGTCACCGTCGGTGCTCAGGCCGACGACGGACTCCCCGGCACCCGGCAGGTCCAGCACCTCCATCCCGTAGGTGCCGACCTGCTCGGCCAGGACGTCCGGCAGCTCCGTGTCGGCGAAGCCGGTGGGGAGGAGCTCCAGCGTCCGGGTGTCGTGGCCGACGAGTGTGCCCTCGGACAGCAGGTAGGTGACGCCGCGGGAGTCCACCGCGGTGGGGTCCGAGCCGAAGACGCTGGGGATGACCTCCTCGGCCCACTGCCCGGTGGCGAGGTCGAGCACCGCGGAGTCGTAGTTCCCGCGGGGTGAGAGCCGGACGTGCACGGTGTCCGCACGCTGGGCGATGCCGATGAACCACTGGGTGTTGGCCATGACGTGGTCGGGCGGGTGGATCTCGCGGCGCTCCCCGGTGGCGGGGTCGATGACGTACAGGTGTGGGACCGGTCCGGTGCCCGCCCAGATCTCGCCGTCGACGATGCCGAGCGAGAAGACGTAGGCGGCGTCGGTGGTCTGGGTGCCGTAGTCCTCGAAGTCGCCGGTCGCCGGGTCGTAGGCGACGACCTTGGCGTTGGGGTAGGTGCCGAAGTACAGGCGCCCGTCCGGGCCGACGCTGCCGTCGTACAGCACCCGCTCCCCGGCCACACCCGCGGCGATGTGGGTGAGCTCGCGGGTCTCCGGGTCGAAGGAGAACAGGCCTGCGTTCATCGGGTGCCGCGCGGAGAAGTAGACCATCCCGTCGTCGGTGACCGTGATCCAGCCGCCGATCGTCGTGTTGTCCAGCTCGGCGCTGAAGAGCGCCTCACCGGTCGTGACGTCCACCATGGTGAAGGTCGCCGGGTTACCGTTGGAGATCGCGTAGACCACCGGCGTGCCGTCGTCCAGGGTGGCGAAGGTCGCCGAGCGGACGTTGACCGACATGACCGCCGGTCCGAGGTCGTGGACCGTCGGCTGGGGTGGGGCGGGCGCAGCCTGTGCTGCCGGCACGGCGAGCGGGCCGACCAGCACCGCCAGCAGGGTGGTGACCAGGGCTCGTAGGCGGGCCCTGGGGTGACGTGCAGGGGGCGTCATTGCATCCTCCTCTTCTGGGCGCCGCACCCGTGGGCGCGGCGCACGGACCCGGTGCCGGGCACGGCACCGGAGGACATGGCGTGGGGGCCCGGCCGCCCGTCCGGTGCGGCGGGAGCCCCTCGGTCACAGGCCCGCGCACTGGCCGGTGGCGGGCCCGTTCGCGTCGTTGGGCCGACGACGGTCACCGGGCCGTGTACCTGCGTGCCGGAGATCTTCACGACGGCGGCGGAACCCGAGTCCCTCGTCCGTCGGTACGGCCGCGGTTGCGGTGTCACGAGACAAGGTCGCGGTGGTGAGTGCGGCGACGCGTCGCCCGCTGTGGTTGAGCATGGTTCCCCCTGTTGTTCGATCCTGGCTGAGCGGCTGTGCCGGCCCCCGCCGGGCGTCGGCGGCCGGGCACGATGCCCAGTCCGGCCGCCGACGTCGGGCGTCAGCGCGCGTGCAGGCCGGTCACAAGCCGACGCACTGCCCGCGGACCGGGCCGGTGACGCTGTTGGGCTCGCTGCCCCCGACGGGCGCCGGGCGGTTGCCGGTGCACGACAGCGGCCCGCGGACCGTGTTCGCCGCGACGACGACCTCGTGGCCGGCGGTGTTGTCGCTCACCGTGACCGGTCCGGCGATGTCGTTGGCGACGACGGCCACCCGGCCGGTGGTCCGCGCGATGCTCACCGGCCCGCGGACGTCGGTGCCGGTGATCTCGACGAGGTCCGCGCCGTCGGCCCGGACCGGGCCGCGGACCTGCGAGTCGGTGACCACGAGGCCGGCGCCGGCCGCGACGGTGACCGGGCCCCGCAGGTCGGCGTCGGTCACGCAGGTGGTGCCCTCGGCGACCCGCAGCGGTCCCCGCCGGTCGCCGGTGACCGTCACGTCGCACTCGGGTACCGGGACTGCCGGTGTCAGCGCGTGGACGTTCACCGACCCGGCGAAGTAGACCTGACCCCGGCTGTCGACGGCCGACTCCCGGACCCCGCTGTCGACCAGGATCTCGAGCTCCAGGCTCGTGGGGTCGATCCGGAAGAGCGCTCCTCCGGCGTTGCCGTACATCGCGCCGTCGTGCGGGTTGAGGTAGAGCGAGGTGGTACGGCCCCAGACGTTGCTGGTCCGCAGACCGGTCGCGACGTGCTCGACCACCTCGTGGGTGTCGGGGTCGAGCACGAAGACGACGCCGGTGTCGGTCAGGCCCCAGACCCGGCCGTCGGGTCCGACGGTCAGCTGGTCGACGACGGTCGCCCCGTCGACGACGACGTCGCTGGTGACGAGCTCTGCCGCGGCCACGTCCCAGACGAAGACCTCCGCCGCGGAGGCGGTGGGCTCGCTGTCGATGCCGCCGTGGATCGACGTCCCGCCGAAGACGAGGCCGTCCCGGTGGGCCAGTGCGGTCACCGACTGGTCCTGGACCACGTTGCGGTGGACCTCGAACTCACCGGTGGTGGGGTCGAGGACGGTCAGGGCGCCGCCCAGCCGCCCGTAGTCCGGCACGCTGCCGACGGCGATGCGGTCACCGGTGGAGACCATGGCGAAGATCCGGTCCTGGAAGTATGGCTCGCCCCGCTCGAGCTGCATGACCTGCTCCAGGCGGCTCCAGTCCCAGCCGCCGTCCACCGGTCCGACGTGCACCCCGGCGCCGGGGTAGGAGCTGATGACGAGCTGGTCGCCGTGGCTGATGATCGCGTCCCCCTGCTTCGGACCGCGGCCGTGCTCGATCTCCTGGGTGACCGGGTCGATCCGGCTCATCGCGCCGCTGGACAGGTAGGCACCCAGGTACACGGCGCCGTCCGGCCCTACGCCCATCGAGTGCGCGCCCGCGGGTGAGCCCAGCACGTCGGCGGGGACGAGCTCGCCCTCCCGCGTCGCGACGTCGTAGCTCCAGATGGTGCCGTCGGTGTTGATCCCGGCGATGGTCGGTCCCCAGGCCTCGTCGTCGGCCGCGACGACTGAGAGCTCGTAGGTCCCGACGGCGTCGGCGGTCGCCTCGTGGACCCAGGAGTCCTCGAACCCGGTGGAGAAGACCTCCTCGGTCTCGAGGTCGAAGCCGGTGAGGACGCTGCCCGCGAGGTAGTAGACCTTGCCGTCGACGACCGGCGTGACGGGGGTGTCGAAGGTGCCCTCGATGATGACGTCGAGCCAGCGCTCCTCGGCCAGGTGGTAGACCGCCATGTCGTACGTGCCTCGTGGGGAGAGGCGGACGAAGACGTGGTCATCGCGCTGCTCGATGCCGATGAACCAGCTCGTGTTGTCCATGACGTGCTCCGGCGGCAGCAGCTCGGATGTCGCCCCGGTCTGCGGGTCCACCCGGAACAGGTGGGGGACCGGACCGGTGCCGGCCCAGACCTCGTCGCCCACGACCCCGACCGAGAACACGTAGGCGGCGTCGTCGGTCAGGCTGCCGTAGCTCCGCAGCTCCCCAGCGGCCGTGTCGTAGCCCATGAGCATCGCGTCGGGGTAGGTGCCGAAGTAGAGGACGTCGTCCAGGAGGGTCCCCTCGTACAGGACCCGTTGGCCCTGGAGGTCGACGTCGAGCTCGGTGGTCTCCCGGGTGGCGGGGTCGAAGGTGAACAGCGCCGCCGACGTGCCGTTGCGCGCGGTGAAGTAGACCGTCCCGTCCTCCGCCTGGGTGGCGAACCCGCCCAGCGTGTACCCGTCGAGCTCGTCGGCGAAGAGCCGCTCGCCGCTCATGTCGACGACGCTGAAGGTCGCCGGGGAGCCGTTGGACAGCGCGAAGACGACGTCGGTGCCGTCCGGCAGCGTGCCGAACTCGGCGCTGCGGACGTTGGCGGTGGAGATCGCCGGGCCGAGGTCGGTCACGACGACGTCGTCCGCCGCGGAGACCTCGAAGGCAGCGGCCGCTGGGGCATGCCCGAACAGGAGGGCGGCGGCGAGGACGGCGGCTGCCCCTCCTGCCGCCCGCCTGCGGGCCGTGCTCGCCGTGCCGGTCGTGTGCGTCATGCGAACCCCTTCGTCGGAGCGTCAGGCGGCACCTCGGGCCGGAGGGTTACGTGCCGGGACTCGTCGACGAGTCCCGGCACGGTCGGTCCGGAGCACCGGATCTGCAATCGCTTGCAAGATGGCTGCGTCGCACACTAGCGAGATCGGGCGATTCCGGCAACCGCTTGCAGGGTCGCGGAAGGCCGCGCCGGGGTCGGGGAACGGCGCGCCTACTCGGGACGCACCGGAGCCGTCGAGCCGCGCACGACGAGCTCGACACCGAAGCTGCGCACCACCGGAGCGTCCTCCGGGGCCGGGGCGAGCGCGACCTCCAGCGCCGCGCCGCCCATCTCGCGCAGCGGCAGGCGCACGGTCGTCAGCGGCGGACGAAGGTCGGCCGCAACGGCGATGTCGTTGAACCCAGCCACCGACACGTCACCGGGTACGGCCCGGCCGTGGTCGTGGAGGTAGGCCATCGCCCCGATCGCCAGCTGGTCGGCCGACCCGACGACGGCGGTGACGTCGGGGTGGGCGGCGAGCAGCTCCCGCGCCCCGGTGTACGCGTCGTCACGCGTCGGGGCCCCGTGGCGGACCCGGACCCGCCCGCCGGCCGCCTCGACCACCGCGCGCAGGCCGCCGACACGTTCGGCGGTCGAGCCGACGTTCGCGGGGCCGGCGAGCACGCCGACGGTGCGGTGCCCGAGGCCGACGAGGTGCTCGGCCAGCGCCCGGCCCCCGGCCTCGTTGTCCACTAGGACCCGGTCGACGTCGATGACGGGTGTGCCGATGGCGACCACGCGCCCGCCGTTCGCCCGGAAGGAGCGGGCCCGGGCGGCCATGCCTTCCCGGTAGCGCTCGTCCTGCAGCCCCGACCCCGCGACGATGACGACGCTGGCCCGGTGGGACTGGAGCATCCGGAAGTAGGCCAGCTCGCGCTCCGGGTCGCGCTCGGTGTGGCAGATGGTCACGAGCAGCTGCCGCTCGGTGGCCACCGCGTGGATGCCGTTGACGATCTCGGAGAAGTACGGGTCGCCGACGTCACCGGCGAGGACGCCGATGGTCCCTGCACTCCCGCGCAGCAGCCCCTGTGCCTGGGCGTTGGGGACGTAGTCCAGCTCCTGCGCGGCGGCCTCGACGCGCCGGCGAAGCTCGGGAAGCACCGGGTAGTCGCTGCCCGAGAGCACCCGCGACGCCGTCGGCACGGACACACCGGCGCGCTTGGCGACGTCCCTGAGGTTGACGGCCATGCGGCGAGCGTAGCTCCCCTGCTGCCGGGCACCGGACACCGGTCCCGGACGGCGCACCTTGACGGCACCGCGCCGCCTCACCTACCGTCGGGGGCACGAGAAATGCTTTTCTACGCCCGGGACGCCCGACGCCGACCGCTCGCTCACCGAGGAGACCCCATGACGACCATCGCCCACGCCTCCGAGCCGACGGACGAGGCGGCACTCGACCAGCTCCTGTCCGAGCCGACGCCGGGCGTCGGGGAGGCGCTCGCAGCGGCCGGCGGGGACATCGTCCTCCTCGGCGCCGGCGGGAAGATCGGGCCCTCGATGTCCCTCATGGCACGCCGGGCGCTCGACGCGGTCGGCTCCAGCGCGCGGGTCATCGCCGTCTCCCGGTTCTCCGACGCCGCCGTCCGGGAGCAGCTGGAGGAGGCCGGGATCGTGGTCCGGTCGGCCGACCTGGCGGACCCGGAGTCCTACGCCGAGCTGCCCGACGCCGCGGCGATGTTCTACCTCGCCGCGATGAAGTTCGGCACCACCGGCCAGGAGCACCGCACCTGGTGGTCCAACGCCGCCATGCCGGCCATGGTGGCCGACCGCTACCGCGGCGTGCCCTCGGTGGTGTACTCCACCGGCAACGTCTACCCCCTCGCCCCGCTCTCCTACGGCGGCTCGGTGGAGACCGACGAGCCGCTGCCGGTCGGGGAGTACGCCCAGTCCTGCCTGGCGCGCGAACGCATCTTCACCAGCGCCGCCCACACGTGGAACACCCCGACGACGATCTTCCGGCTCAACTACGCCTGCGAGCTGCGCTACGGCGTCATCGCCGACATCGCGGTGAAGATCGCCGACGGCGAGCCGGTCGACGTCACGATGCCGGCGGTCAACGTCGTGTGGCAGGGCGACGTCAACGCCTGGGCGCTGCGCTCCCTGGAGCTCGCGGCGACCCCGCCGCACATCCTCAACGCCACCGGGCCCGAGACGGTGCCCGTCCGGCGGCTGGCCACCTGGCTGGCGGAGGACATGGGCATGGAGGTCGACCTCGTCGGCGAGGAGTCCTCCGACGCCCTCCTGTCCGACGCCGCCGAGTGCCTCGAGCGGTACGGCTACCCCTCGGTGCCGCTCCGCCGCCTCGTGCGCTGGGTGGGCCGGTGGGTGGCCGACGGCGGCCGCCAGCTCGGCAAGGCGACGAAGTTCCAGCAGCGGGAGGGGAGGTTCTGATGGGCCTGCACGAGCGCCTGGCCGGCGGGGTCGTCATCCCCGCCCACCCCCTCGCCCTGGACGACCAGGGCGCGGTCGACCTGCGTGCGCAGCGCGCCATCACCCGCTACCAGCTGGCGGCCGGGGCGCATGGGCTCGCCGTCGGCGTGCACACCACCCAGTTCGAGCTGCACGACGACCGCGGTGCGCTGCGCGAGGTGTGGGAGCTCGCGGCCGGGGAGGCCCGGGCGAGCGGCCGCTCCCCCGTCCTCGTCGCCGGGATCACCGGGGACGTCGAACAGGCCGTGGCCGAGGCCGAGCTGGCCGTCGAGCTCGGCTACGAGGCGGCCCTGCTCAGCCCCTGGGGCATGACCGAGCGCACCGAGGCGACGCTCCTCGCACGCGCCGCTGCCGTCGGTGAGGTCATCCCCACCATCGGCTTCTACCTCCAGGACTCCGTGGGCGGGCTGCGCCTGAGCCGCGGCTACTGGCGCTCGCTGTTCGACCTCGAGTCCGTCGTCGCGGTCAAGACCGCCCCCTTCGACCGGTACCGGACCGGTGACGTCGTCCAGACGCTGCTCGCGCACGACCGCTGGCGCGACGTCGTCGTCCTCACCGGGAACGACGACGCCATCGTCCACGACCTCCTCACCCCGTACCGGGCGACCGTGGACGGCGAGGAGCGCGAGGTCCGCGCGACCGGCGGCCTGCTCGGGCAGTGGGCCGTGGGGACGCGGGCCGCCGTCGAGCTGGTCTCTGCGGCAGGCGCCGCCGTCGCCTCGGGCTCCGTCCCACTGGACCTCATGGTGCAGGCGAGCGCGCTCGTCGAGGTCAACGCGGCGGTGTTCGACGTCGACCACGACTTCGCCGGCTGCGTCCCCGGGGTCAACGAGGTCCTGCGCCAGCAGGGCCTGGTGCGCACGGCACGCTGCCTGGGCCGCGACGTGCTCTCACCCGGGCAGTCCGAGCGCATCGCCGCCGTCCGGGCGCGCTACCCGGACCTGCTCGACGAGGAGTTCGTCGCTGCCAACCGGGACGGGTGGCTGGCGTGATCGTCGGCTGGGGCTCCTCGTCGATGGAGGGGATCGGCCCCGCCCTCGAGGTCGCGCTGGACGGGACGGGACGCGAGCTGCGCAACCTCGGCAAGGGCGGTGAGACGTCGCATCACACCGCCGCCCGGCTCGGCGCCCTGCCCCCGCTGCTCACCCTCCCCGACGGCGTCCTCCCGGCGGCCGGCAGCGTGCCCGTGCGCTCGGTCCTGGACCTCCAGGCGGTGTCCCTCCGGGCGGTCGCCGGGACGGTTGCGGGCGTCCGCGGGGTGCTGGGCCCGAGCGCCGAGCAGGTCGTCTTCACCCGCGAGACCCCCGGGCCGCCGGTCGCGGTACCGGGGCCGGTGCCGTTCCACTCCCTGCTCGGGCCGCAGCTCGCCGCGTACGACACGCTGCTGTGGATCGGCAAGAACGACCTCCACCACGGGGACAGCGCCGAGGACGTGGTCGGACGGACCCGGGCCACGGCCGGGTGGCTCACGGCGCGCGGTACCCGCGTGCTCGTCCTCGGGCACTTCGTCAACACCGGGTCCCCGGCCGAGCTGCAGCGGCGCGTGGAGGCGACGAACGCCGCGCTCCAGGCCGAGTACGGCGACCACTTCCTCGACGTCAACGGCCCACTGACCGCGCCCCACGTGTGGGAGCGCACGGGCCTCACGGCCACGGCCGAGGACCGTGCCGAGCAGGCCGCCGGACGCAAGCCGCCGTCGCTCTCCGCCGACCACAACCACCTCGACATGGTCGGCTACCACCTCGTCGCCCGGCTCGTCCGCGACCGGCTGCGGGTCCTCAGGTGGCTGGAGCCGGCCGCGGAGGCCGTTCACGCGAAGCCGTAGAGCCCTGTCCCGTCCCCGTCGGGGTAGGTCACCGTCCCGTCGCGGACCGACACCAGTCCGGGGTGCCGCCGCGCGAGGTCGGCGTTGGAGTCCGGGGCGTACTGGCGGCTGTTGAGCTCGAGATGACGGCGCGTCAGGGGCAGCTCGGCGACCAGCCGGGCGGAGTGGGCCAGCGCCCAGGAGCTGGCGGTGAGATCCTGCACCACACACCACAGACTGCGTGCCCGGGCGACGGTCGCCGCCACGAGCGCCGCGGTCTGGCCCTTCGCCGCCTTGACCACGACGCCGCTCCACCCCCGGTCGGCCAGGTCGAGGAGCCCGGTGAGCCGGTCGAAGCCCTCGTAGAGCACGGTCGGGACGCGTCCGGACAGCTCTCGCAGGGCCGCCGCGTCCGGGTCGGACGTGCGCGCCACCGGCTGCTCGAGGTAGTCCACCGCCGCGGCGGCCGCCGGTGAGAGCCGGGCGACCTCCTCGAGCAGCCGGAGCGCCACCTGCGGGCCGCTGCAGCCCTCGTTCGGGTCGAGCGCCAGGACCACGCGGTCCTGGTGCCGGGCCGCGACGTCGTGGACCGCCACCACCCGCTCGGCGTCGGCGGCCGGGTCGGCACCGACGAGCTTGAGCTTGAGGTGGTGCGGGCGCTCCCGGCGCAGCCAGGTCTCCAGGTCCGCCGGCCCGTCGGCCGGGCTCAGCGGGTCCCCGACACCGACGACGTGCTGGACCGCCAGGTGCCGCCGCGGCGCGACGAGGACGTCGCCGGGGAAGGTGCCGCGCAGGCCGGGGTCCAGCCAGGACAGGTCCTGGGCCAGGTGGTCCGCGGTGGCCATGGCGAGCGAGGAGCGGCCCGCCGCCCGTCCCCAGGCGTCGTGCAGCGCGTTGTCCACGGCCCCCACCGCGAGCAGCCCCGCGAGGCGCGGGACGGCCTCCGCGCCCGGGCCCGCCGCGGTCGCGAGGACGCCGTCGAGGTCGGCGGTGAGCCGGCGCCAGGTCTCGACGGGGTCGGCGCACGGGGCCTCGAGCGCGGCCTCGACGTACCGGCGCACCAGCGTGCGCAGCACCTCGTCACGGGCCGGCACGGGCAGGTCGCCGTGCGGCCAGGCCCAGGGCACCGACAGGACGCTCTGTCCGTGGCCGCGGGCCCGCCGCCCGTGACGGGTCTCAACGTCGAGGGTCACCTCGGCGATGGTGAAGAAGTCGATCGGCCGGCCGCTGATGACGAAGGGGCGGGCGAGCCGCACCTCGCGGAAGGCGACGACGGCGTCCCGCGCCCTGATGTCGGTGTCGTACACGTCAGGCCAGCCGGTCGTAGCCGTCCGCGGTGACCTCGAAGCGCAGGGTGCCGTCGGTGAGGAAGCCGGCCACCTCGCGCAGCACCGTGGCGCCCTGCGCGAACCGTGCCTCGACCGTGCCGCCGGCGACGTGCGGGGTGAGGATGACGTTGGGCAGCCCGAGAAGGGGGCTGGTCGGCGGCAGCGGCTCCTCGTCGAAGACGTCGAGCCCGGCACGCAGCCGCCCGGCGACGAGCTCGTCGGTGAGCGCCGGCTCGTCGACGACGGCGGAGCGGGCGGTGTTGACGACGACCGCGCCGTCCGGCAGCAGGGCGAGCATCTCCCGGCTGACGAGATGTCGCGTCTCCGGTGTCGCCGGCGCGTGGACGGCCAGGACGTCGACGCCGCGGCACAGCGCGGCCAGGTCGGTGAGCTCGACCCCCAGGGCGGCGGCTTCTGCGGGCGTGGCGTACGGGTCGTAGGCGACGACGTCGGTCGCTCCCAGGCCGCGGACCATACGCACGTAGTGACGGCCGGTGCGGCTGAGGCCGACGACCCCGATCCGCTGGTGGGCGATCCCGTTGCCGAGCAGGCCGTTGCCGCCGGCGAACCAGTCCCGGGTGCGCTGCAGCCCACGGTCGTGGGTGTGCAGGTTGCGGAGCAGGGCGAGGGTGAGGGTGACGGCCAGCTCCGCGACCGGCAGGGCCATGGCGTCCGACCCGCCCTGCGCGAGCCGGAGCGTGCCGTCCATGAGGACCTCGCGGGGGAAGAGCTTGCGCACCGACCCGGCGGAGTGGACGGCGAGCCGCAGCCGGGAGCCACGGAGCCGGTCGGGCGGGAACGTCGCGGTGCTCCACGAGGTGATGAGGACGTCGTACTCGTCGGCGACGCCTGCCGGAACCTCCACCGGGCCGCTCCCGCCGGCGACGACGAGCTCGCCGAGGTCGGCGAGCTCCCGCTGGGTCGCGGGGGCGTAGAGCAGGTCGAGCTCCTCGGTGCTCACCGCGGCGTAGATTCGGGCGCGCTCGACCATCGGACTCCTTCGTGCTCGGCTGTCCGCGCCAGCCTAGGGAGGGTCCCGCCCTGAATGCAAGCGGTTGCACGAGTCCCGTGGCGCCCGACCCCCGTGCGTCGGGCCCCGGGGCTACTCCACCCCGACGATGTCGACGACGAAGACGAGCGTGTCCTCGCCGCCGATCCCGGCCTGGGGCACGCCGCGGGGGCCGTAGCCGTGCTCCGGCGGGATGGACAGCAGCACGCGGGAGCCGATCGCCTTGCCGACGAGGCCGTCGTCCCAGCCGGCGATGACCATGCCCGTCCCGATGGGGAAGGCGATGGTCTGGCCCCGCGCGAAGGAGCTGTCGAAGACGCCACCACCCCAGATCTGGCCGTGGTAGTTGACGACGATCGTGTCCCCCGCCTCGACGGCCGGCCCGTCCCCCGCCTCGAGGACCGCCACCTGGAGGCCGTCGGGGGCCGGGGTGTCGGGGAAGGTCAGGGTGGGGTCGTCACCGAAGGAGCCGGACGCGATGGGCAGGTTTGCGCTCATGGGGCTCGACCCTACGCGGTGCCCACGGCACCGCACGATGGGTGGGCCGGAGCGTCGCGGGCGGGCGCGTGGCTGCGCGTTACCGTAGGACCGCGCCGCCCGCGCAGCCCCCCGACCCGCAGGAGCACGTGTGTCCTCACTCGCCCGGTTCAGCCTCGCCAACCGCGCGCTCGTCGCCCTGGCCACCGTCCTCGCCGTCCTCGGCGGGCTGTGGGCGACCTCGACCCTCAAGCAGGAGCTCATCCCGCCGCTCGACCTACCCGTCGTCGGGGCGGTCACCTCCTACCCGGGTGCCTCGCCTGAGGTCGTCGAGCAGCAGGTCACCGACGTCGTCGAGCAGGCGGCGGGCGTCGTCGCCGGCCTCGAGGGGACGTCGTCGACGTCGAGTGCGGGCAGCTCGGTCGTCCTCCTCGAGCTCGAGTACGGCACGAACGTCACGAACGGCCAGCAGGAGTTCCAGGCGGCGATCACCCGCCTCGACCCGGTGCTCCCCGAGTCCGCGGACACCCAGGTCATCTCCGGCGGCATCGACGACCTCCCGGTGGTCCAGCTCGCCGTCGCCGTCCCCGGTGACCAGGACGTCGCGGCCGAGACGCTGCGCACCGTCGTCGTCCCCGAGCTCGAGCGCGTCGACGGCGTCCGCGCGGTCCAGCTCAGCGGGGTGCCGGACCGGCGGGTCACGGTCGACGTCGACCTCGAGGCGCTCGCCGTCGCCGGCCTCGACCCCAGCGCGATCACCTCCGCCCTCCAGGCCAACGGGGCCGTCGTGCCCGGCGGGTCGATCACCGAGGGTGACCGGACGCTGTCCGTCGAGACCGGCGAGCGGCTGACGTCGGCGGAGGACGTCGCCGCGCTCCCGCTCCCTACCGAGACCGGCCCGGTCCGGCTCGACGACGTCGCCGACGTCACCGCCGCGCCCGCGGAGCCGACGTCGTTCAACCGCACCGACGGACAGCCGAGCTTCGGGCTGGCCGTGACCAAGACCCCGGACGGCAACACCGTCGAGGTCTCGCACGGCGTCCAGGAGCTGCTCCCCGAGCTCGCGGCCGCGCTCGGCGACGGGGCCGAGATCACCGTCGTCTTCGACCAGGCCCCCTTCATCGAGGACTCCATCACGGACCTCGCGACGGAGGGTCTGCTCGGGCTCGTCTTCGCCGTCGTCGTCATCCTCCTCTTCCTGCGCAGGTGGCGGCCGACGGGCGTCACGGCGCTGTCCATCCCGCTGTCGCTCATCGTCGCGCTCATCGGGCTGCGGACGGTCGGCTACACGCTCAACCTCTTCCCCCTCGCGGCGCTCACCGTCTCGGTCGGCCGCGTCGTCGACGACTCCATCGTCGTCATCGAGAACATCAACCGGCACCTGTCCTACGGCAAGGACCGCCGCACGGCGATCATCGACGCCGTACGGGAGGTCGCCGGCGCGATCACCTCCGCGACGGTCGCCACGGCCGCGGTCTTCGTGCCCATCGGTCTCGTCGGCGGGATGGTCGGTGAGCTCTTCCGCCCGTTCGCCTTCACGGTGGCGCTGGCGCTGCTCGCCTCGCTGTTCGTCGCGCTGACGATCATCCCGGTCCTCGCCTACTGGTTCGTCCGCGGCCCGCGCACCGACGAGGACGCCGCCGCGGTGCGTGCCGCGGCCGAGGCCAAGGAGCGATCGGGCCTGCTCCAGCGCAGCTACGTCGGGGTTCTCCGGGGAGCGCTGCGCCGGCCCTGGCTCGCCGTCCTCGCCGCGGTCGCGGTCATGGCCGGCACCGTCGGGCTGGCCACCCAGCTCGAGACCGAGTTCATCGGCGACTCCGGGCAGAACACCCTCTCCGTGACACAGACGCTCCCGGCCGGGACGTCCCTCGCCGCGGCCGACGCCGCGGCCCAGCGGGTCGAGGAGGTCGTCGCCGAGCTCGACGACGTCGAGACATACCAGGTCACCGGCGGCGCCGGGGACGCCGCGATGGCGTTCTTCGGCGCGGAGAACGAGACGCTCTTCGCGATCACGCTCGACCTCGACGCCGACGCCACGGCCGCCGAGGAGGAGCTCCGGTCCCGCCTCGCCGACCTCGAGGGCGCCGGCGAGCTCACCGTCGCCACCGGCATGGCCGGGTTCGGCGGGAGCCTCGAGGTCGTCGTCAGCGGCGTCGACGGCGAGGCGGTGGAGACCGCCGCGCAGGACGTGCTCGACGCGGTCTCCGCCGTCGACGGCACGACGGACGTCACGTCCAACCTCGCGGCGGAGCTGCCCACCCTCCTCGTCGAGGTCGACCGCGACGCGGCCGCCGCGCTCGGGGTGAGCGAGGCGCAGGTCGGCCAGGTCGTCTCGGCCGCGCTCCAGGGCACGACCGTCGCGTCGATCGACACCGAGCACGGCCGCAACGACGTCGTCCTCCAGGTCGGTGAGACGCCGGAGACGCGGGAGGAGCTCGCCGCGCTGCCGGTGTCGACGCCGGCGGGCCCGGTGCCGCTCGCCGAGCTCGCGGAGGTCACGGAGGTGGCGCAGCCGGTCTCCATCACCCGCTCCGACGGGCTGCGCAGTGCGACGATCACCGCCACCTCGACCGCGACGGACCTCAGCCGGGTGACGGCGGACCTGCAGTCCGCGCTCGACTCCCTCGACCTGCCGGCCGGCGTCGCGGCGACCATCGAGGGCGTGAGCGCCGAGCAGGAGGAGGCCTTCGCCAACCTCGGCGTCGCGCTCGCGCTGTCGATCGCGATCGTCTACCTCGTCATGGTGGCGACTTTCAACTCCCTCGTCCAGCCCCTCATCCTCCTCGTCTCGGTGCCGTTCGAGGCCACCGGTGC
Source organism: Georgenia sp. (assembly GCA_027322565.1). Lineage (GTDB taxonomy): Bacteria > Actinomycetota > Actinomycetes > Actinomycetales > Actinomycetaceae > Oceanitalea. The sequence goes on along the minus strand of DAHVRG010000112.1, from coordinate 15,084 downwards.
GATCGCGATGCTCGTCGTCACCGGCAGCCAGCTCGACGTCCCCGGGCTCATCGGGGCGCTCATGCTCGTCGGCATCGTCGTCACCAACGCGATCGTCCTCATCGACCTCATCAACCAGTACCGGCGCCAGGGCATGAGCCTGCACGAGGGGATCGAGGAGGGCGGGCGCCACCGTCTGGCGCCCATCCTCATGACCGCGGCGGCGACGATCGCCGCCCTCGTCCCGATGGCGGTCGGGGTGACCGGGGGCAGCGCCTTCGTCTCGCAGCCGCTGGCGCTCGTCGTCATCGGCGGGCTGTTCACCTCGACGTTCCTCACCCTACTGCTCGTCCCGGTGCTCTACCTCCTCGTCGAGCGCCGGGTGGAGCGGCGGGTGGCCCGCCGGGTGGAGCGGCAGCCCGACCTCGTCGCACAGGGGTAGGCGGCGCCCGTGGGGGACGCCGGGGCGGGTCCGCGGCCGTGTCGGACGGCCGGGGCGTCGGCCCGGCGACGCTAGGGTGACCGCCGTGCCCCTCTTCGACATCGATACCGAACGCCTCCCGCACTACCGACCGGACGTCGCCGAGCCGGACGACTTCGACGCCTTCTGGGCCCACACCCTGGCCGAGGCCCGGGCGCACGACCTCGCCGTCGAGGTGACGCCGGTCGACGCCCACCTGCGGCTGGTCGAGGCCTACGACCTCACCTTCTCCGGGTTCGGCGGACACCGGGTCAAGGGCTGGTACCTGCGGCCGGCGGGGCTGGACGAGCCGCTCCCCGCCGTCGTCGAGTACCTCGGCTACGGCGGCGGGCGCGGGTTCCCGCACACCCGGCTCACCTGGCCGGCGGCGGGGTACGCGTACGTCGTCATGGACACCCGCGGCCAGGGCACCGCCGCGACCAACGGCCACGGCGCCACCCCGGACCCGGTCGGTGCCGGCGTCGCCGCCCCGGGCACGCTCACCCGGGGCGTCGAGGACCCGCACGACCACTACTACCGGCGCGTCTACACCGACGGCGTCCGCGCCGTCGAGGCGGCCCGCTCCCTGCCCGGCGTCGACCCCGCACGCGTCGCCGTCACCGGGGTGAGCCAGGGTGGGGCGATCACCACCGCCGTGGCCGGGCTCATCGACGTCGCCGCCGCCATGCCCGACGTCCCGTGGCTGTCGCACATCCGGCGCGGCGTGGAGATGGCCCCGAGCGGCCCGTACGCCGAGGTGCGGACCTACCTGGCCGCGCACCGCCACCGGGTGGAGGAGACCTTCCGCACGCTGTCCTACCTCGACGGGGTCAACCACGCCCGGCGCGCCCAGGCACCGGCGCTGTACTCCGTCGCGCTCATGGACCCGGTCTGCCCGCCGTCGACCGTCTACGCGGCGGCGAACCACTACGGCGGCGAGGTCACCGTCGAGGTCTACCCGTTCAACGAGCACGAGGGCGGCACCGAGTTCCAGCGCGAGCGCCAGCTCGCCTGGCTCGCCGAGCACCTCTGACGGTCAGGCCTCTCCCGACCGTGTGCCCGTCGGTGCACCGTGTGCCCGTCCTACCGGGCGCGCAGTGCCATGAACGGGCACACGGACGCTCCGGCGAGCCGGCGGACGAGGCGTGAGCGCCCGGTCAGTCGCCGCCCCGCAGGATGGCGAGCAGGCGCAGGAACTCCAGGTACAGCCACACGAGGGTGACGAGCAGCCCGAAGGCCGCCGACCACGCGAAGCGGGCCGGGATGGCGCCCTCGACGCCGCGCTTGATCGCGTCGAAGTCCATGATGAGGCAGAACGCGGCCAGGCCCACGGCGAGGACGCCGACGATGACGCCGAGCGGGATGCCCATGATCTCGACGCTGGTCCGCAGCCCGAAGGCGGAGTCGGTGGCGCCGAAGAGCATCATGCCGAGGTTGACGAGCGAGAAGAGCGCGTACCCGACGAGGGCGATGAGCACGAAGCGAGTCATCTTCGGCGTCACGCGGACGGCCCCGCTCTTGAAGAGGAGGAGCGTGGCGACGAACGTCGCACCGGTGGCGAGCACCGCCTGGAGCACGATGCCGGGGTAGGCGCCCTCGAAGAACTTCGAGATGCCACCGAGGAAGAGCCCCTCGGCGGCGGCGTAGCCGACGATGAGGCCCGGGCTCGGCTCCCGCTTGAACGCGTTGACCAGGCCCAGTACGAGCCCGACGACGAGCCCACCGAAGGTGACGAGGAGGTTGCCGCCGAGGAGGAACCAGTTGAGCGCCCCCGCGATGACGACGAGGGCGAGCAGCCCCCCGGTCTTGACGATGACGTCGTCGTAGGTCAGCCGGCCGGTCTGCGCCGGGCCGGCGGCGGGCTGCCGGTAGGCGTGCTCCACGCTCTGCCACTGCTGCGGGTCGACCTGCTGCTGCGGGTAGGTCGTCCCGGCGCCCGGGGTGTAGCCGGGGTGGGTGGGGTAGCCGTTCGGTGTCGTCGCCTGCCGGCGCCGCTCACCGAAGTACGGACTGTTCTCGAAGACTGGATTGCTCACTCAGTGCCTCCTGGTCGCTGCACGGGCACTGACCCGCGCGTGATCATCGGTCCATCCTATGCACGCGGCACCGGGCCGGCCGTACCTGTCCAACGCCGAGGGTCCCGCCGGTGTTCCGTCTCATCCTCCAGGTTGAGGTCCTCAACCCCGAGGGTGACCCCGGGCACCGCGAAATCCGCCTCTCGGGCGTGGGGGCTGCGCGGCCCGCGGCCCTAGTGTGGATCGCGGACAAGGAGGCAACGCCAAATGATCGAAGCCCATGAGCTCACCAAACGCTACGGCGCCAAGACCGCCGTCGACGGTGTGAGCTTCACCGTCGAGCCGGGTACCGTGACCGGCTTCCTCGGCCCGAACGGGGCCGGCAAGTCGACCACGATGCGCATGATCGTCGGCCTGGACCGGCCGACCTCGGGGACGGTGACCGTCAACGGACGCCCGTACGCCGAGCACCGCACCCCACTGCGGGAGGTCGGCGCGCTCCTCGAGGCGAAGGCCGTCCACCCCGGCCGGTCGGCCTACAACCACCTGCGCGGCCTCGCCGCGACGCACGGCATCTCGAAGGCGCGGGTGCAGGAGGTCATCGAGATGACCGGCCTGCAGGGGGTGGCGAAGAAGCGGGTCGGCGGGTTCTCCCTCGGTATGGGCCAGCGGCTCGGTATCGCCGCCGCGATGCTCGGGGACCCGCGCACCCTCATCCTCGACGAGCCGGTCAACGGGCTGGACCCCGAGGGTGTGAAGTGGGTGCGCACGATGGTGCGCTACCTCGCGAGTGAGGGCCGCACGGTCTTCCTCTCTTCCCACCTCATGAGCGAGATGGCCCAGACCGCCGACCAGCTCCTCGTCATCGGACGCGGCCGCATCATCGCCTCCGGTCCGGTGCAGGACCTCATCGACTCCACCAAGGGGGTCCGGGTACGCGTCCGCTCGCCGCGGGCCACCGACCTCAGCGAGCTGCTCGCCGCCCCGGACGTCACGCTGCGTGCGACGGAGCCGGGCCTCATGGAGGTCACCGGCCGCACCGCCGAGGAGATCGGCGACCTCGCCGCCGGTGCGGGGATCCCGCTGCACGAGCTCACCCCGGTGCGTGCGTCGCTCGAGGACGCCTACCTCAGCCTCACCCAGGACGAGGTCGAGTACCGCTCCGAGGACGCGTCCGAGCACCTCGCCGTCGCCGAGCCGAGTTCCGTCCGTGAAGGAGTCTCCCGATGACCGCCCAGGCCACAGCCGCCCCGACCCTCACCGTCCGGCCGGTGTCCTTCCCTCGCGTGCTGAACGCGGAGTGGGTCAAGTTCTGGTCGCTCCGCTCGACCTACTGGACGGTGGGCCTCACCGTCCTCGCGATGGTCGGTATCTCTCTCCTCATGGGCTCGGTGACGCTCATCGCCGACGGCGACGAGATGGGTCCCCCGCCCGAGCTCGTCATCGGTATCGGCTACTCCTTCGGCCAGGTGACCGTCGCCGTGCTCGGCGTCATGATGATCGCCAGCGAGTACACGACCGGCCAGATCCGATCGACGCTCGCCGCCGTCCCCACCCGCATCCCGGTGCTCGCGGCCAAGGCGATCCTCATCGCCGTCATCGGGTTCCTCCTCGGCATCGTCGGCACCGCGCTGTCCTACCTCGTCACCCTGCCGATGGTGGGCGACCAGGCGGTGGACCTCTCCGACCCGGAGGTGCTCCGGCTCTTCTGGGGCGCGGGCCTCTACCTCGCCGCGATCGGCCTGCTCAGCCTCGGTGCCGGGGCGCTGCTCCGCCACACCGCCGGTGGGCTGGCACTCGTCCTCGGCGTGCTGCTCCTCCTGCCGACGATCGGCCAGCTGCTGGCCATGTGGCAGGACTGGATGGCCAAGATCTACCCCTACCTCCCGACGGTCGCGGGCGAGCGCATCGCCAGCCCGAGCATGGGAGAGATGGAAGAGGTCATGGGCCTGCCCCAGGTCCTCGAGCCCTGGAACGGCTTCGGTGTGCTCATGATCTACGTCGTCGTCGTCCTCCTGGCCGCCGCGCTGCTCATGCGTAGGAGGGACGCCTGAGCACTCCGCGGCCTCCGGCGCCGGGGGACACGTCGCCGAGCGACGGTCCCCCGGCGCCTCCGCGTGCCGTCCCCGTGGCGCCGCCCGCCGAGGGCACCGCCCCAGAGGTGTCACCGGTGCCCGAGCTGCCCACTGCGGGCCGTGGGCCGGTGCGTCGTCTCCTCCACCGACACCCCGTCGTCGTCGACTGGGTCGTCGCGCTCTGGTACGGGCTCCCGGCGCTCGCGACCCTGGTGTGGGCCCCCAACTACACCGCGGTCTCCGAGCGCGTCGTCGGGGGCGTGCTCGCGCTGGTCGCCGTCGTCGCCCTGCTCCGGCGCCGCCGCCGGCCCGTCGTCGTCCTCGGCGTCATCATCGCCGGGATGGTGGTCTCCCAGGCCACCGTCGGTGACACCACCGGCCTGGAGGTCGCCGCCGTCTTCGCCGTCTACGCCGTCGCTGCGTACCGGCCGCCCCTCGCCGCGTGGGTCTCCCTCGTCGCGCTCACCCTCGTCCACGCCGCAACGGTGGCGGTGTGGCCCTACACCTTCACCGCCGTCGTCGCCGAGGACGGCAGCGAGGTCGCGCTCGGCGAGCTCGAGTCGGCCATCGTCAGCGGCAGCGTCGTGCTCGCGCTGTCCATGGTCGCGCTCATGCTCGGGATGTCCGCCCGCGCCCGCCGCCTCCACATCGAGGCGCTGGAGGAGCGCGCCGTCCAGCTCGCCCTCGAGCGCGACCAGCGCGAGCAGATCGCCCTGACCACCGAGCGCAACCGCATCGCCCGGGAGATGCACGACGTCGTCGCCCACAGCCTCTCGGTGATGATCGCGCTGGCCGACGGCGCGCGCGCCGCCCTCGACAAGCGCCCGGAGCACGCCCGGCTCGCGCTCGACGAGCTCGCCGCGACGGGCCGCTCCGCGCTCGCCGACACGCGCCGGCTCCTCGGGGTGCTCCGGGAGGACGACAACGGCACGGGTGCCGACGGCGCACCGCTCGCGCCGCAGCCGACCTCACCGGACCTCGCCGACCTCATCTCCCGGTTCCAGGCCGCCGGCCTGCCGGTGACGTTCACCGAGTCCGGGCCGCCGCTGCCCGACGACACGGGGCTGCAGCTCGCCGTCTTCCGGATCGTCCAGGAGGCGCTCACCAACGTCCTGCGGCACGCCCCCGGCTCCCCCCGGATCGACGTGGCGGTCGACCGCCGGCCGGGCTACGTCGTCATCGAGGTCGACAACGCCGACGGCGCGAGCTCCACTGCACCTGCCGGCGGGCGCGGACTGGTCGGCATGCGGGAGCGTGCGGCAGTGTATGACGGTCATGTCGACGCCGGCCCGACGACCACCGGGTGGCGCGTGCGGGCGGTGCTGCGGTGGACGGAGGACGAACAGTGAGCATCCGGGTGCTGTTGGCGGACGACCAGGCGCTGCTGCGCATGGGCTTCCGCCTCGTGCTCGACGCCGAGGAGGACATCGAGGTCGTCGGTGAGGCCGCGGACGGTCTGGCGGCGGTCTCGATGACCTCGGCGCTGCGCCCCGACGTCGTCCTCATGGACGTGCGGATGCCCCGGATGAACGGCATCGAGGCGACCGAGCGGATCGTCGCCTCCGAGCCGGAGAGCCGGGTGCTCATCCTCACCACCTTCGACCTCGACGAGTACGCTTTCTCCGGGCTGCGGGCGGGCGCCAGCGGGTTCCTCCTCAAGGACACCCCGCCGGAGGCACTCGTCGCCGCGATCCGGACGGTCGCGAGCGGGGACGCCGTCGTCTCCCCGCGCGTCACCCGCCGGATGCTCGAGCTCTTCGGGGAGCGGCTGCCCGGGCCCGCGGAGGACGAACCGGCGGGCGGCGGGCCGGACGACGCCACGCTGGAGGCGCTGACGGCGCGCGAGCGCGAGGTGCTCGAGCTGGTCGCCGAGGGGCTGTCGAACGGGGAGATCGCCGAGCGGCTCGTCGTCTCCGAGGCGACGGTGAAGACGCATGTCGGCAAGGTGCTGGCCAAGCTCGGGCTGCGCGACCGGGTGCAGGCGGTGATCTTCGCCTACGAGTCCGGGCTCGTCCGTCCCGGCTGACCGTCCGCGCTCACTCCTTCGCGGCCGACGGCGAGGGCTGCTTCTTCTGGTTGCCGGTGGCCGCGGCGACGAACGAGGCCCGGGGGCTCTGCAGCGACCCGAGGGCGACGAGCTCGCGGCGGAAGAACAGGGCGGTCGTCCAGTCGAGCACGATCCGCACCTTGCGGTTGAGGGTCGGCATCGCCCACATGTGGTACGTCCGGTGCATGAACCAGGCGGCCGGGCCCCGGAGCTTGACGCCACCGACGTTCGCCACGCCCTTGCCGAGGCCGAGCGAGGCGACCGTGCCGAGGTTCTTGTGGCGGTACTCCTCCAGCGGCTGTCCGCGCAGCGCCCGGACGATGTTCTGCGCCAGGTGCTTGGCCTGCCGCACGGCGTGCTGCGCGGTCGGGCCGGTCGTGGCGCCGGGAGCCTCCGACGTGAGATCGGGGACGGCGGCGCAGTCGCCGGCGGCCCACGCACCGGCCAGGACGCCGTCGTCGTCGGCGACCTGGAGGGTGGCGAGGGTGCGAACGCGACCCCGCTCGTCGAGGGGGAGGTCGGAGCTCTCGAGCACCGGGTTCGCCTTGACGCCGGCGGTCCACACCACGGTGTCCGCCTCGAACTCCTCGCCTGTCGACAACTTGATGTGCCCGTCGATGCAGGACTCGAGGAAGGTGTTGAGGTGGATCTCGATGCCGCGCGCGCGCAGCTGCTCGATGGCGTAGCCGCCGAGCTCCTCACCGACCTCGGGCAGGATCCTGCCGGCGCCCTCGACGAGGACGAACCGCATGTCCTCGCGCCGGATGCCGTCGAACATCCGCGCCGCGTCGCGGGCCATGTCCTCGATCTCACCGAGCGCCTCGATCCCGGCGAAGCCGCCACCGACGAAGACGAAGGTGAGCTTGCGGCGCCGCAGCTCGGGGTCCCAGGTGGAGGCGGCGACGTCCATCTTGCCGAGCACCTGGTTGCGCAGCGCCGTGGCCTCCTCGACCTGCTTGAAGCCGATTCCGAACTCGGCGAGCCCGGGGATCGGCAACGTCCGGGCCACCGAGCCGAGGCCGACGACAAGGTGGTCGTAGGACAGCTCGTAGCTCTCCCCCTCCTCCACCGGCTCGACGACGACGCGCCGGTCGGCGTGCCGGATCTCGGAGACGGCCCCGGTGATGAGCGTGCACCCCTTGAGCTCCCGCCGGAGCGGGGCGACGACGTGCCGCGGCTCCAGGGAGCCGGCCGCGGCCTCCGGGAGGAAGGGCTGGTACGTCATGTACGAGCGGGGGTCGACGATGGCGATCTCCACCTCGTCGCGCCCCATCTGCTTGCGCAGCCCGAGGGCGGTGTAGAGGCCGATGTACCCGCCTCCGAGGATGAGGATGCGGGAGGTGCGGCGGGGACGGCCGGCGACAGACGGTGCGCTCATACCAGCGATCGTATGGTGCCGCCGCGAGGTCTGCTCGGCGCGGGTCGGACGCGGTGGTGCCGAGGGCCCGACGTCAGATGAACTCCTCGGCCGAGTCCTCGTCGTCCTCGACCAGCCGGGGCAGGCGCGCCTGCAGCTTCGCCTGGGTGGTCTCGTAAGCGGTCAGCAGCTCCTCGCGCCAGGACCGCACGCGCTTCACGGGAAGCGTGACACTCATGGTTCTCACCGTCCTTCACAGGTACGCCCACCCGTTCGGATCGGCTCCAGTCTCGTCGACGGTGCGAGATGACGCATCCGCCGGGAGACCAGAGCCGGGTGGACCAAAGCAGGAGTCGGCCGACCGGTGCCGGTGACAGCTCCTGCAGTCGGCACATCGGCAGGCGCTGCGGGAACGTGAGGACTTCGTGCGGCCGGGACGTGGAGCCGGCCTGCTCGTGGCCGACAGTCGCCGCCGTGCCCCCAGCGGGACTCGAACCCGCACTGAGCCGATTTTAAGTCGGCCGCCTCTGCCAGTTGGGCTATGGGGGCAGCGCCGATGACGCCCGGTCAATCCTAGGGTGGCCCGGCGACCCGACCGGCCCGAGCCCGCCCGTGGTCGCTCATCCCGGCCGGGCCGTGCTGCGGCAGCGGGCGAGGACGTCGTCGAGCATCTCCTCGGTGAGGCGTCCGGTGAAGGTGTTCTGCTGCGAGACGTGGTAGGAGCCGACGAGGCGGACGCCGCGGCCGCCCGGGGTGGTGAGCTCCGCCTCCGCGCCGTGGCCGAACACCGGCCGGGGGCGCGGCACCGCCCAGCCGAGGGCGGCAACCGCCGTGAGCGTCGCCCGCCAGGCGATGCCGCCGAGGGCGAGCACCGCCGTCGTCGTCGGCTCCAGGAGGGTGATCTCCCGTTCCAGCCAGCCGCTGCACGCGGCCCGCTCCTGCGGGGTCGGGGCGTTGCCGGGCGGGGCGCAGCGCACCGCCGGGACGATGCGGGCGCCGGTGAGCTCCAGGCCGTCGTCGGCGGCGACGGAGGTGGGCTGGTTGGCGTACCCGGCCCGGTACAGGGCGGCGAAGATCCAGTCGCCGGACCGGTCGCCGGTGAACAGCCGGCCGGTGCGGTTGGCGCCGTGTGCCGCCGGGGCGAGCCCGACGACGAGGAGGTGGCCGGCCGGGTCGCCGAACCCCGGCGCCGGGCGTCCCCAGTAGGTCTCGTCGGCGAAGGCGCGGCGCTTGACGGCGGCCACGTGCTCGCGCCACGCGACGAGGCGGGGACACGCCCGGCACACGCTGGAGCGCGCATCGAGGGTGGCCAGGTCCCGGCTGCCGGCGGCGAGCCGACGCACTCCCGCGGCCGACCGCGCCACCGGGGTGCGGGGCGTCGCCGGGTCCCCCGGCCACCCGCTCCCCGGCGCGACGTACCCCATCAGCGCAGGCTCAGCGCGATGCCGTCGAGGATGTCGTGCTCGCTGGTCCGCACGGTGGCGAGGCCGCCGGTGGCGTCGGAGACGGCGCTGATGACCTCGGACCAGATGAGCGCCCCGGCACCGATGACGTCGACCCGGCCCGGGTGCATGAACCCCAGTGCCGCCCGCTGCGCCCGGGTGGCGCCCAGGAGGGAGGCGCAGGAGGCGAGCACCGTCTCGGTGGGCAGCTCCGCGCCGTCGATGCGGCTGCGGTCGTACTCGGTGAGCCCCAGCGCGTGCGCCGTCACGGTGGTGACCGACCCGGCGACCCCGACGATGGTGCGCACCTCCTCGAGCGGGAGCTCGGAGCGGACATGGTCGAGCAGTCCGCGGATGTCCTTGCGGGCGGCCTTGACCTGCTTGCCGCTCGGAGGGTCCCCCCTGAGGTGGCGCTCGGAGATGCGGACGCTGCCCATCTTCACCGACACGCCCGCGCTCGGGACGTCGTCGCCGAGGACGAACTCCGTCGACCCGCCACCGATGTCGACGACGAGGACGGGCCGCGCCTGCTCGGCCCCGAGGACGCTGGCGGCCCCGGCGAAGGAGAGCGCCGCCTCCTCCTGGCCGCTGATGACCTCCGGCTCCACCCCGAGGAGCGCACGGACCCCGTCGACGAAGACGTGCCGGTTGCCGGCGTCGCGGGTGGCGGAGGTCGCGACGAAGCGGGTGGTCTCGACGCCGTGCTCCCGGCACACCGTGGCGTACCGCTGGACGGCGGCGAGGGTGCGCTCGAGGGCGGCGGGGTCGAGCATCCCGGTGCGGTCGACGTCCTGGCCGAGGCGGACGACCTCCTGGGTGCGGACGACGTCGACGAGCGGGCCGCGCCGCGAGACGTCCGCGATGAGGAGGCGGATGGAGTTGGTCCCGCAGTCGATGGCCGCGACCCGGGTCATCGGTCGGCCTCGCCGGCCGTCTCGCAGCTGCACCGGTCCGGACGCCACTGGGGCCGGAGCAGCTCCAGCGCCTCGTCCCCGAGCGGGTTGACGCCCGGGCCGACCGCGAGGGAGTGGGCGACGAGCACGTGGAGGCACTTGACGCGGGTCGGCATGCCGCCCGCCGAGACGCCCTCGATCTCGGGGACGTGGCCGAGACGCGCCCGCCGGGTGAGGTAGTCCTCGTGGGCCGCGGCGTAGGCGGCGGCGAGCTCCTCGTCGGTACCGAGCCGCTCGGTCATCTCCTTCATGACGCCCTGCGCCTCGAGGGTGCTGACCGCCCGGACGGCGGGCGGGGCCGTGAGGTAGAACGTCGTCGGGAAGGGGGTGCCGTCCTCCAGGCGGGGGGCGGTGCGCACGACGAGCGGTCGACCGCAGATGCATCGGGCGGCGATGTCGACGACTCCGCGGGGCGGGCGGCCGAGCTGCTCGGCGAGGACGTCCAGGTCCGTGGCGGTCACGGAGGTGGGGTGATCGTCGGTCACCGGGCGATTGTGCCCCAGTCCGCCGCTGCGGCGAAACGCTCAGTCCTCGCTCAGTCCTCCGGTGCGACCTCTTCGCCGGCAACCGCCTCACCGGCCATGGTCACCGACTCCCACAGCGCGAGGTACCACGGCGCGTCCTCCATCCCGGGGATGCCGGACTCCTCGAGCTCGGCCTCGGCCTCCTCCCCGACGACGGTCTCCGGGTCGACGACGCGGAACGTCTGCTCGCCGGGCATGACGTAGCCGAGCCGGTCGCGGGCCTGCGCCTGGACGAAGGTCTCGTCCTGCCACTGCTCGAGCTCGAGCTCCAGCGCGGCGGTGCGCTCCTGCACGGCGTCGATGTCCGCGCGGAGCTGACGCAGCTCCTCCTGCTGCTCGACGGCGTGCCGGAGGGTGGGGGCGAGCACGATGAACGCGACGAGCAGGACGACGAACAGGCCGAGGCTGCGGAGCGTCACCGTGGGACGAGCGGCCTCGTCGGTGGCGTCCTCCACGGGGCCCACGACCGGGGCGCTGACGCCCCGGGACGGGGTGCCGCGGGTGGGGCGGGTGGAGCGGCCCGTACGCCCTGGGCGGCTGCTGGGTCTGGGACGGCCGGCGGTTCCCGGCCGCCCGGCACCGGCCCGGCCACGCCGCGGCTCGGCCGGGCGCCCGGTCGACGGGCGCGCGGCTCCCCCGGTGCCCCGACGGCCGGTCGGGCGGCGCGCTGTCATGGGGTCCATCGTCCCTCACGCCAGGGGCTGGACGCCGCAACGCGGCCGCGTGAGTCGGGGCTTGCGGATTCGCGGGCCGTGCCGGCGCCCATGGAGGACCGGGCGTGGGACCGGCCGGGTGCACGACCGGCCCGGTCCCCTCCATCGGGGGGCCGGGCCGGTCGGGCGGTCGTCAGGCCGAGACGCGCGGGAAGGCCGAGCGGCCGGCGTAGACACCGGCGTCGTCGAGCTCCTCCTCGATGCGCAGCAGCTGGTTGTACTTGTTGATGCGCTCGCCGCGGGCGGGCGCGCCCGTCTTGATCTGGCCGGCGTTCACCGCGACGGAGAGGTCGGCGATGGTCGTGTCCTCGGTCTCCCCCGAGCGGTGGGAGACCATCGCCGTGAACCCGTGACGCTGCGCGAGGGAGACGGCGTCGAGGGTCTCGGTCAGGGTGCCGATCTGGTTGAGCTTGACGAGCAGGGAGTTGGCCGCCTTGAGCTCGATGCCCTTGGCCAGCCGCTCCGGGTTGGTGACGAACAGGTCGTCACCCACGATCTGCGTGCGGTCGCCGACCGCGGCGACGAGCTGGGCCCAGCTGTCCCACTCGTCCTCGCTGAGCGGGTCCTCGATGGACACGAGCGGGTAGTCCGCGACGAGCTTCTCGTAGTACGCGACCATCTCCTCGGGCGTCGTGGCCTTGCCCTCGAACTGGTAGGCGCCGTCCGTGAAGAACTCCGTGGCCGCGACGTCGAGCGCCAGGGCGATGTCCTCCCCCGGCTTGTACCCGGCCTTCTCGATCGCCTCGATGATGAGGTCGAGCGCGGCGCGGTTGGTCTCCAGGTTCGGGGCGAACCCGCCCTCGTCGCCCAGTCCGGTGGCCAGGCCACGGCTCTGGAGCACGGACTTCAGGGCGTGGTAGGTCTCCGTGCCCCAGCGCAGCGCCTCCTTGTAGGTAGCAGCACCCACGGGGGCGATCATGAACTCCTGGATGTCGACGTTGGAGTCCGCGTGCGAGCCACCGTTGAGGATGTTCATCATCGGCACGGGCAGCACGTGGGCGTTGGGGCCGCCAACGTAGCGGAAGAGCGAGAGACCGGCGCTGTCCGCGGCGGCGCGGGCGACGGCGAGGGAGACGCCGAGGATCGCGTTCGCGCCGAGCTTGCCCTTGTTCGGGGTCCCGTCGAGCTCGATGAGGGTCTGGTCGATGATCCGCTGCTCGCTGGCCTCCAGGCCCAGGATCTCGGCGGCGATGTCGTCGACGACGGCGTTCACGGCGTCCTGCACGCCCTTGCCGAGGTAGCGGGCCGTGTCGCCGTCCCGGCGCTCGACGGCCTCGAACGCGCCCGTCGAGGCACCCGAGGGGACCTCGGCGCGGGCGACGGTGCCGTCGTCCAGCGCCACCTCGACCTCGACGGTGGGGTTGCCACGCGAGTCGAGGATCTCGCGTGCTCCTACGGCCTCGATGCTGGCCACGGATGTCTCCTTCATGTCGACGTAAGTCTGTCGCGGACCACGATAGTCGCGTCGCGTCCGGAGGCGTCGGGACCTCCGTCAGATGGGCAGCGACTCGAGCCGGCGCAGGTGGGCGCGCAGCGCCGCCTCGGCGTCCAGCCCGGCCGCCTCCGCACGGAGGACGAGCGCCATGAGCTCGCGGCCCAGCGTCCGCTCCGCGTCGGTTCCGTCGCCGCGGGCCGTGCCTCCGCCGGCGTCCGGAGCATCGGCCACGGCGCCGTCGTCGCTCGCGGCGGTGGGTGCGCCGGCGTCCGGCTCCCCGGCTACGGTGCCGCCGTCGCCCGCGGCGAGGAGGACGTCGTCGGGCACTGCCTCCCGGCGCAGCCGGCGGGCGAACTTCTGCGCTCTGGCCAGCGCCGGCAGCGCACGCGGCACCCCCGCGAGGACGCCCTCGTCGCCGCGCTCACGCTTCTTGATCTCGTGCCAGGCGGTCTCCACCTCGGCTGCCGACGTGACGGCCGCGTCGCCGAAGACGTGCGGGTGACGGCGGAGGAGCTTGTCGTGCAGCACCCGGGCGACGTCGTCGAGGGAGAACGGGTCCTCGGGGTGCTCCTCGGCCACCCGGGCGTGGAAGACGACCTGGAGGAGCAGGTCTCCCAGCTCGCCGCGCAGTGCGGCACGGTCGTCCGACTCGGCCGCCTCGGCGAGCTCGTAGGCCTCCTCGATCGCGTAGGGCGCGAGCGTGCGGTGGGTCTGCTCCGCGTCCCACGGGCAGCCGCCCGGGGAGCGCAGCCGGTCCATCGCCGCGACGACCGCCGCGACCGCCTCACCGGGACGGGCCTGGGTCACTGCCCGGAGACGATCCAGGGCAGCTCGTCCGCGAGCACCTCGCCGGTGGTGGGGTCGAACTCCCCGTACCGGGGGCTGACCTCGATGTCGGCCTCGGCGATCCGGGTGTTGACCTCCTCGACCGCGATGGTCGCGTCCGGTGCCATCGACATCTCCTGGTTGACGATGACGACCTTCGCCACCTGGAGGAGGCCGTCGCTGTACCCCTCCTCGGGAGCGGTCTGACCGGAGGCCTCGAGCTGGGCGTCGAGCAGCTGGGCGGCCTCGTCGTCGGAGGCGGCGACGCCGTAGTCGGCGGCCACGTCGAGGATCATGGGGGCGACGATGAGGGTGCCGAGGAGCTGGCGGGCCTCCACCGGCTGCCCGACGACCGCGGAGAAGTCGGAGACCGTGCGGGAGAGCTCCCCCTCGGAGATCCGCTGCCCGTCCACGACGGCAGCGGCCCCGGGCTGGGCCGAGCAGCCTCCCAGGGCGAGCCCGGCCAGCAGGGCGGCTGCGGCGATGCCGCGGCTCAGCCTCGTCGATGTCACCGTGTTACCTCCCTCGTCACGCCGGCGGCGCACCGGCCCCGCCCATCGTACGGGAGCCGACGGCTACCGCAGGAACCCCGGCGACGTGCCGCGCACGTCCACAGGCCGGTGCACCTTCCCGGCGCCCCGGGTGCGTGGCCGGCGCCCGGCGGCCATCCTGGAGGCGCAGGGCGGACCGGAGGTCGCCGGAGGGGGGTTGCGTGGGTCGCACGTCAGCAGGACCCGCCGTGCGGGTGCGGCCCGCGACGCCGGATCGCTGGTCGGACGTCGTCGCCGTCATGGGCACCCGGGGCGACCCGTCGTCGTGCTGGTGCCAGTACTACCGGCTCAGCCCCGAGGGGTGGCGCCGCTCGACGGTGCCGGCGAACCGGGACGCTCTGCAGGATCAGGTGGACTCCGGCCCGGTCCCGCCCGGCGTCGTCGCCTACGTCGAGGACGAGCCGGTGGGGTGGTGCGCCATCGGGCCCAAGGAGGCGTACCCCCGGGTCGTGGCCTCGCGCACGAGCGGCGCGGACGTCGCGGACATCTGGTCGGTGAGCTGCTTCGTCGTCCGCGTCGGCCACCGCCGCCGAGGCGTCGCCGGGGCGCTCCTCGGCGGCGCCGTCGAGCTCGCCCGGGACCGCGGGGCCGCGGCCGTGTCGGGCTACCCCGTGGACCCTGCGATGCGGCGGTCGGTCTCCTCGGCGGAGCTGTTCCACGGCACCCTCGGGCTCTTCCTCGCGGCCGGCTTCACCGAGGTGGCCCGCC
>DAHVRG010000070.1 GCA_027322565.1 Georgenia sp. | reverse complement strand
GCTTCTCGTCAACGTCGAGGTCGAGGACGTCGACGCCGAGTATCGCCGGCTCGTCGTCGAGGGCCCGTTGGAGGCCACCCTCCCGCTGCGCTCGGAGGACTTCGGGCAGCGTCACTTCATCGTCGCCGGGCCGGAGGGCCTCATGGTCGACGTCATCACCCCGATCGAGCCTGCCGAGTTCTTCGCCGCCAGCTTCACCTGACCGTCCACCACGCGATCCGGGCTGCGGGACGCCGCTGCTGTGGGATGCTACGGGCCATCCTGGGGACGGAAGGGAGGCTCGGTGCTCGACGACACCTCCCTCGTGCTCGTCGCGGACGAGGACGCCTCCCCCCTGGGTGACTGGCTGCGCCGGCTCGAGGCCCACCCGGACCTCGGCTCCGTGGTACCCGTCGTCGTCCACCGCCCGGAGCTCACGCCCGAGGTGGGGCGGCTCTGCGACCGGGCACCGCACGTGCGGCACCTGGCCGTCGATGTCACCGACCCGGCCGCCACCGTCGCCGCCGTCGTCCGCGCGCTCGACACCGGCTACTTCACCGTCGCGCCCCTCGGGCGGCCCGAGCCCGCCCGGTTCGCCGGAATCGCCTCCGCGCTCGTCACGGAGCGGCTGCGGCTGGCGGACGTGCCGCCCCCACCCCTGCCGGTGCTGCTCTGGCACCCGGGCGCACCCGTGCACCTCGTCACCGCCTACATCGACCGGGTCGACCAGGCCGACGGAGGACGGGACACCTCGGTGGCTGAGCTGCTCGGCTCCCTCGCCCTGCGCGCGGCGAAGGTCACGGTGCAGTGGATCGACCCGGCTGCCGGCGCGGTCGACGTCGCGGTCCGGCTCAACCTCGCCGCGCACCGGTTCGCGGACCGGCCACCCTGGCAGTTCCGGGTGGCGCTCACCGGACCGGCCGGGGAGGTCGGCGCCTCGGCCCCCGCCGGCCTCGTCGAACGGGTCGACGCCACCGGTGTCGCCCACTGGGAGTGGCTCGTCGCCCGCGTCGACCTCACCGGTGTCCCCAGCGGCGACTACCGGGTCGAGGTCGTCCACGCCGCGGAGCACGAGGCGCTTCGGCTCTCTCGCACCGCCCGGCCGAGCAACGGCGTGCTCGCCTGCGCCCGCACGGTGCGGATGGTGCCGGCCACCCGGCACGCCCGGCCCGTACGCTACCGCCTCCACACCCCGAGCAACGGCCGCCAGGCGCGGCTGCGGGTCGGGCGTGGCAGCGGAGCCTCGGCCGAGCTCCGCTGGACGGCGCAGCTCGTGTGGGCCGACCTGCACTACATCGCCCGCGGGGACGGTGGCCGGCGGATGCGCCTCCTGCGGCTCCTCCGACTGGTGACGGCGCCCGTCTTCCTCGGGCGTCGGGTGTGGCTCCTGGGCGAGCGTCCGGACGAGGCGCAGGACAACGGCGTGCAGCTGTTCCGCTACCTGCGCGAGAACCACCCCCGACGGCACGTGTACTACGTCCTGGACCGGGCCGGCCCGCAGTACAGGGAGCTGCGCCGGCTGGGCCACGTCGTCCCGCACTCCTCCTGGCGCCACCAGGTGCTCATGCTCCACGCCACGGTCATTGCCAACGCCCACTCGACCCACCACATGGTCCCGCGCAGCTGGAACCGGCAGGCCTTCCTCTGGCGGCTGGCCTGGCGTATCGGGGCGCTGCAGGTGTTCCTCCAGCACGGCGTCCACCTCAGCCCCGAGGCCGTCAAGCGAGGCAACTCGGGGTACGACCTCATCCTCACCAGCGCGCCCGGTGAGACCCGTGCCCTGCGGGCGGTCTCCGGGTACGTCCGCCAGGTCGCCGAGACAGGGCTGCCCCGGTTCGACCAGCTGACCCCGACCCCGCCCAGCCGCACGGTGCTCGTCATGCCGACGTGGCGCCGCTACCTGCCCTCCCGCGTCCGAGGCGACGACGGAGCCGACCAGGACCCGTTCGAGGGCTCGACCTACGAGCGCTTCCTCACCGCGCTGCTCACGAGCCACCGGCTGCACGCGATGCTCGAGACCTTCGGCTACCGGCTGGTCCTCGTCCCCCACCCGAACGTCGCCGAGCACTTCGCGGGCGCGCGGACGGCTGGTGCCCGCATCACCGTCGCCACCCCCACCGGCAGCGAGCTGCAGGCCCTGGTCCGACGCTGCGACGCCTTCCTCACCGACCACTCCTCGGTGCACTTCGACGCCGCGTACCTCGGCACCCCCGTCGTCTACGCCCGGTTCGACCGCGAGGAGTACGAGAGCCGGCACGCCGCGCCGTCGTGGTTCGACTTCGAGCGGGACGGCTTCGGCCCGGTGACCACCACCCTGGAGGGGACGCTCGACGAGCTCGAGGCCCTGCTCGCGCGCGAGTGCGCACCCGACCCTCGCTACGTCGGGCGCGTCGATCGGCTCTTCGCCCACCGGGACAAGGAGAACTGCCGTCGGGTGGTCGAGGCGATCGACGCGCTGCTCGCGTCGAGGGGACGCGGCGCGGCATGAGCCCGACGCGTCGCCGACGGGCCGCCGGCCGCCCGCGCGGAGTGCGGTGGTTCGCCTACCGTGTCCGCAGGCGCCTCACCCACACTGTCGCCACGGGTGCTCGGCAGCGCCCCTTCCTCCGCCTGCTCCTCCCCGCGCGGCTGCGCCGCCTGGCCGGCCCCACCGGTGAGTACGAGGTCACCACCCACCGCGCCCGCTACGTCGTCGCCCGCCGCCAGGCCGACGTCACGGTCTGGCGCCTGGCGGCCCACACCGCCACCACCGTCGCCGATGTGCTCTCCGCCGCCGGGGTGCACTTCTTCGCGATGCACCTGCCCTACACGCGCACGGCGCGCTGGGGCGTGCGGCGCGAGCAGCTCCCCGTCGTCGCCGACGCCCTCGCCGGGACCCTCGGCGAGCAGGGCTTCTACTTCCACGCGCCCGACCTCGGCATGGCCCGCCCGGTTGCGGACGGGCTCACGCCCGAGGAGCTGGCCTCGCTGCGCGACGTCACCGTCTTCCAGTACGTGCGATGCACGACGACGGGCAAGCTGTACGGAGCCGGGGACGGCTGCGGCCTCGGCGTGTGGGACGCGAGCACCACGCGGGAGACGCTCGTGGCCCCCGACCGTGGCAGCACCGTCCAGGAGATCGACCGTGACCCGCCGCCTCCGCTCACCCACCGGCGGCGCTGGGACGGCGGGTCGGAGCCCGTCGTCGCCGGAACCCGGAACGACGCCGCGGCGATCGAGTTCCCCGTCGATGCCGTCTACATGTGGGTGGACGACTCCGACCCGGAGTGGCGCGCACGGCGCACCGCCGTCCGCAGGGAGCTCGGCCTGGACGACTCGTCGCCCGCCGACGACACGCTCGCCGCCCACTACTTCCGCGACCGGGGTGAGCTGCGGGCCTCGCTCCGGTCGCTCGAGATGTACGCACCGTGGTTCCGCCGCATCTTCCTCGTCACCGACGACCAGCGTCCCGAGTGGCTGGACGCGGACCACGGACGCGTCACCGTCGTCGACCACCGGGAGATCTTCGCCGACGCCGACGCACTCCCCTCGTTCAGCTCCCACGCGATCGGCTCCCAGCTGCACCGGATCCCCGGTCTGTCCGACCGGTACCTCATCCTCAACGACGACGTCATGTTCACCGCCCCGGTGACGCCGTACGACTTCTTCACCGCGACCGGTGACCTGCGCGTCTTCTTCTCCCGCTCCCGCAGGCCGGACATCTCCACCGACCGCCAGACCCCGCTGGAGCAGGCGCGGGCCCGGACAGCGGCCCTGCTCGAGCGCGACTTCGGGCGCCGGGCGTCGGAGGTCTTCGCCCACGTCCCGATCCCCCAGCGCAGGGACGTCGCGCTCGAGGTCGCGGAGCGGTACGCCGAGGAGCTCGGGGCGACGGTGCACGGGCGGTTCCGCTCGGCGACGGACGTCGAGCCCAACTCGTGGCTCCACCTGTACACGGCCCTCCTCACCGGCCGCGGCACGCGCTCCGCGATCCGCTACGGCTACTACAACATCGGCGACCCCGAGGTGCGGGCGCGGCTCGACGCACGGGGCGTCCCTCACGGCCTCAAGGTCATCTGTCTCAACGACGTCCCTCCTCCGAGCGGCGGCGAGGACGTGGACCCCGAGTGGCTCGCGGCATGGCTGGAGCGGACCTTCCCCGTACCGACACCGTTCGAGACCGGGCGGAGCCACCGGCGCTAGGGCCGAGCCGGAGCCCGCCGCTCCGGGCGTCGGGTGAGCCCCGGACGTACAGTGGTCTGGCCGTGAACCGCTGCCACCCCCACGTCGCCGACCCGGCACCCCGCCACGTCCCTGCACGAAGGGCACCCGCATGACCTCCGCCACGACGCCCGTCGAGACGTCCCCGCGCGGGTCCACCGCCCGCCCTCGGTTCCGCGCCGACATCCAGGGCCTGCGTGCCGTGGCCGTGCTCCTCGTGCTCGCCTACCACGCCGGCGTGCCGTGGCTGCCGGGTGGGTACGTCGGCGTCGACGTCTTCTTCGTCATCTCCGGCTTCCTCATCACCGGCCTCATCGTCCGCGAGGTCGAGAGGACCGGGCGGCTGAGCCTGCCGAAGTTCTACGCCCGGCGCATCAAGCGGCTGCTTCCCGCGACGTCCGTCGTCTTCGTCGCGGTGGCGGTGCTCACCGTCCTCACGTTGCCGATCACCCGGTGGCGCGACGTCGCGGGGGACATCGTCGCCAGCGCCGTCTACCTCGTGAACTGGCGCCTCGCGGACCGCTCGGTGGACTACCTGGCCGCGGACTCCGCGCCCAGCCCGCTGCAGCACTTCTGGTCCCTGGCGGTGGAGGAGCAGTTCTACATCGTCTGGCCGCTGCTCATCGTCGCGCTCTTCTGGCGGTGGCGGCGCGGCAGCATGACCCGCCGCCTCTTCTGGGGGCTGCTCGCCATCACCGTGCCGTCCTTCCTGTGGTCGGTCCACCTCACGACGGCGAACCCGGGTGCCGCCTACTTCGTGACGACCACGCGGCTGTGGGAGATGGCGGTCGGTGCGCTGCTCGCGGTCCTCGCCGGCCACGCCGCGCGGGTCCCGCACGCGGCCAAGGTCGTCGTCGGCTGGGCCGGTCTGGCGGCGATCGGCTTCGCCGGGCTCACCTTCGACGCCGGCACCGCGTTCCCGGGAGCCGCCGCGCTCGTGCCCACGCTCGGGGCCGCGGGCGTGCTCCTCGCCGGCTGCGGTGACGGGCGCAGCGAGCTGCGTCCCCTCACCCTCGCACCGATGCAGGACGTCGGCGCGCTGTCCTACTCGCTCTACCTGTGGCACTGGCCTCTCCTCGTCTTCGCCACCGCGGTGTGGGGGCGGGAGGACGGCTCCCTGTGGCTCCCGACCGGGCTCATGGTCGTCGCCGCCTCGGCGGTGCCCGCCTGGTTCACCTACCGGACAGTGGAGCGTCCCTTCCACCTGTCCTCCCGGCTCCGTGTCCCGTGGCGGGCCGGGGTGCTCGCCGCAGGCTGCGTCGCGGTCGGCCTCTTCAGCGCCGCCTACGTCGTCACCGCGACGGACCGTGAGACCGTCCCGGCGGCGGAGCGGGACGCCCCGGGGGCCGCCGTCCTGGAGGACGAGCCGGCAGACGTCGCACCGGTGGACACCGTCGAGCAGCTCACCCCCTCGCTCGTCGAGGCGGCGGACGACGTCGCGGACGTCTACGGCGAGGGCTGCCACCAGAACCAGCAGGACGCGGACGTCACGTCGTGCGTCTACGGCGACGCCGCCTCCGACACCGTCATCGCGCTCGTCGGCGACTCACACGCGGCGCACTGGCAGCCTGCCCTGCGCAGCCTGGCCGAGGAGCACGGGTGGCGGCTGGAGACCTACACGAAGTCGGCGTGCCTCTTCGCCGACGCCGTCGTGTGGGACAGCAACACCAAGGGCCCCTACGAGAGCTGTGCGGCCTGGCAAGGCACCCTGCTCGACCGTCTCGTCGCGGAGCGGCCCGACGTCGTGGTCGTCAGCTCCTCGGGGAGCTACCGGGTGGCCGAGGCCGGTGAGCCACCGAACCGTGCCGAGTCGCTGGAGCCCCTCGCGGCCGCCGCCGCGTCGAACTGGGAGGCGCTGGAGGAGGCCGGCGTCGAGGTGCTCGCCATCGCCGACACCCCGTGGCTGGGGTTCGACGCGCCGGAGTGCGTCGCACAGCACCCGGACGACCTCAGCGAGTGCTCCGTACCGCGGGAGGAGGCGGTGGACCGCTCCGGAGCCGCCCTGCTCGCCCGCGCGGCCGAGCTGGTCCCGGAGGCGGATCTCATCGACGTCTCCGACTACGTCTGCCCGCACGCCGAGTGCGTACCCGTCGTCGGTGGCGTGCTCACGCACAGCGACAGCCACCACCTCACGGCCACCTACTCCCGGACGCTGGCGCCCCGGCTCGCGGAGCCGCTCGGCGCGCTCCTGCGCTGAGCGGGGCAGCTCGGTGCGGCGGTGGTGCCGCCGGGGGCCTCAGCCCCGTACCCGGCGTGCCTCGTCCGCGAGGAGCACGGGGACACCGTCGCGGACCGGGTAGGCGAGCGGGTCGTGCGGGTCGGTGGAGACGAGCTCAAGCGTGCCGTCGGGGCCGGTGGCGTCGACCAGCTCCGCCCCGGTGACCGGGCAGCGCAGGATCTCCCGCACCCAGGGCTCGATGGTCGCCGGCTGCTGCGACGCACTGCTCATCTGCTCGCTCCCTCTCCTGCCACACCAGGGCGGCGGTCCGCCGCACCCAGGGTAGCCGCTGCCTCAGTCACCCTCGCCGCGCAGCACCCGCAGGTGCCCGCGGCGCCCCACCTCCGGCTCGGGGAGCCGGTGGGTGACCGGGGCGGGGGCAGTGCTGCCCGGGCGCGCGGCCGGCAGCGAGGGGCCGGGCCGCCCCTTCGAGGCCTCCCGGACGGCATCGGCGAGCGCCTCGATGTCGTCCGGGCTCGGTGGCGCGGGGACGAACTCGGTGGCCAGCCGGACCACCTCCCAGCCCCGCGGCGCGGTGAGCCGGTGCGCGTGCTCCTCGCACAGGTCGTAGGAGTGCGGCTCCGGATGGGTGGCGAGCGGCCCGAGGACGGCGGTGGAGTCGGCGTACACGTACGTGAGCGTCGCCACCGCGGGGTTGGCGCAGGCGGCGCGCGTGCAGTGGCGGAAGACTCTCACGCCCCCGACCGTACATCGTCGCGCCCACCGTCCCGGCCCGGCCACGCCGGACGTGGCCCGTCGCGACGCCGGGCGGGACCGGGGCACGGCCGTAGCATCGGAGGGTGGACGACCTGCTGCTCCCCGCGATACCGGCCCGGCGCTCCGCGCGCCGCCGTGACCGCCGTGGTCGCGGCCTGCGCGGCCCGCTCCTGCCCCCCACCCTGCCCGGATGGCGCACCCGGAGCGAGGAGTTCGACGATGCCGTCCTGGCCGCCGTCGAACGCCTGGAGAAGCGGTGGGGACGGCGCCTCTCGTCGGTCGAGTTCGGGGTCGAGGAGGTGCCGCCGTCCGACCCGAGCCCGTGGGAGCGGGACGCGATCGCCCTGGGCCGCTACTTCCCCGCCGACCCGGCGGCCGGGCTCGCCGACCGCATCGTGCTCTACCGGCGTCCCATCCAGTCGCGGTGCGACGACTCCACCGAGCTCGCCCTGCTCGTGGAGGAGGTGCTGCGCGAGCACGTCGCGCACATGCTCGGCCGCGACCCCGAGGACCTGTGACCTACCGTCGGCGGCGCCGGACGAGCACCAGCGCCCCCACCACGGCGGTGAGGAGCAGCAGACCGGTGCCGGCGACGACGGCGACCGGCACCCCGCCGTCCGGTCCCGGCTCCGGGGAGGGCGTGACCTCTCCGGACGACGGCTCGACCGGTGGCGCAGTCGCCTGTCCCTGACCCGTCCGCCGCGCGAGCTGGTCGAGGTAGAGCGACCGCGGCTCGAGGCGGTCGCCCGCACCGACGTGCTCGACCCAGTCGCGGGGCTCGGTGCCCTGCCCGCCCGGGTTCTCCACCACGGCACAGTCCCCCGTACCGCTCGTCCCGATGACGTAGCCCCACCCGTACTGCCGGCTCTCCGCGAGGCGGCCGCGGGTGCAGTCCTTCCCCGAGACGTTCCACATCACGCTCTCGGTGGCGCTGTGAGCGTGGTCGCTCGCCCGGCGGTAGGTCATCTCCAGCGTGTCGCCGGTGACGGCGACGTTGTCGAAGAGGTTCGCCGCGCTCAGGTGGCGGTGGAGCTCGGTGGCCCGCTCGCCGTCGACCGCCCGGCTGTCGAGGACGACGTTGCCGGTCGCCTGGACCGCCTGGACGAGGTAGTTGTGCCGGCCGCCGAGGGCCAGGGAGTCCCGCACGAGGGTGTCGCTGCCCATGAGGTGGACGAGGTACCCGTTGCCCCCGGCCCCGCGGTACTGGGGCCGGCGCAGGTCGACGTCCTGGATCGTGATGTTCCGGGCGTCGCGCACGTAGATGCCCCCGGAGAGGAGGTGGACGTCGTCCTCGTTCTCCGGGGGCCGGTAGGAGTGCACCCGCGAGGCCCAGCCGTCGACGACCCCGTTGAACGCGATCGCGTCCGCCTGGTGCACCTCGTGGCCCGCGGTCCCCGGCCGCTCGTGGTCCTCCTCCGCGTCCGCCTCGCGCCGGCCGCTCTGCCGCATGCCGATGGCGAGGTCGGCCACCCCGCTGCCGACCAGCGGTGCCGGCACGCGGTGGAGGCGGGCGCCGTCGCGCCGCAGCAGCGGTAGCCGGGTCGGGATGTCGATCTCCGCGGTGCCCGCCGCCGCGTCGACCGCGGTGCCCCGCCGGTGGAGGACGAGGGCCTCGAGCGTCCCCTCGTCCCAGCGCTGGTCGGCGGCGACGGGATGCTCGGCGAGCCAGGCGTCGGTGGTGTCGGCGCGGAGCACGACCCAGTCCCCGACGGAGAAGGCACCGGCGTCCGCGACGGGCAGGGTGCGGGTCGGCAGCTCGACGTCCCGAGTGAGCCGGACGGCGGGACCGCTGGGCTCGTCGTGCCAGCTCACCCGGTCCCTCCGGTCCGGTGCGACGAGTACGACGGCGCGTCCGCGCATGTCGTGAGCGGTGGTGGTGTGGATGCGGGTGGCCGCCGGGCCGTCACCGCGGAGCAGCACCCCGTCCGCGCCGATGTGGAGGACGGCGCGGGAGTCGTCGGGTGGTTGGACACGGTAGGTGCCGGCGGGGAGGTGGACCGTGCCGCCGCCGGCCGCACCCGCGTCGTCGATCGCCTCCTGGATCGCCTCGGTCGCGTCCTCCTCGCCGCTCGGGTCGGCGCCGTAGGGCGGCCGCGTCACGTCGAGCACCGGGCCCGGGACAGTGTCCGGCGGCGTCGCGCCGTAGCGGTAGCCGGCGTAGGAGAAGTCGGGGAGGAGACGGCCCTCGTCATCGGGCACGGCCGGCTGCCAGTCGGCCGGGTAGAGCTCGCTGCGCAGCGGTGTGTCCGAGGTCTCCGCGGCCGTCGCGGACGCGAGCGCGGTGAGCAGCACGCAGCCGAGTACGGCGCCGGCTGCGCGACTCCGCGTCCGTGCCCCCGCTCGACCCGTCATCGACTCCCCCGTCGCTCTCCCGGTCGCAGCGTACGGTCCGCGGCGTACCGCGGCACGGCGTCGGTCAGCGGAGGGTACGGAGCGTGGGGGCGATGTCGACGGCGCGGGCGGCGTGCGGGTCCTCGGTGACGGGGACGACGGACAGGAGGTTGCCGTCCGGGGCCGCTCCGCTCAGCACCACCGCGGCGTGGACCACACCGTCCGGTGCCCGGAGCTCGAGTGCGACGACCGGTTCCTCCGCGAGCTCGCGGACCTCCTCCCGCAGGCTCGTGCCGGGCTCCAGCGTCCGCGTGACCGCGCCGCCGCGGGTGCCGTCCACGAGCACGGGGACCAGCTCGACCTGGACCGCGCCGTCGCTGGGGTTCGCGACGACGAGCGAGACACCCCGGACCAGCTCGTCCGGGACGGCGAGGACACCGGCCGCGAGCTCCGGTGTGGCCGGCGTCCAGGCGCGCTCGACGGGCGGGTTCTCCGGGTCGGCCTCCCCCGCGCGGCCGACCGACGTCGAGACCGCCGCCGCCGTCAGCGGGCCGTCCCCGCTCACGACGACGCTCCACGTGCCCTCGGGCATGCCGGCCAGGGAGACCTCCGCGACGGCGCCGGGGTCGACGACGAGCGCGTCCGCCCCGGGCACCGCCACGGGGCCGTCCTGCCCGAGCAGCTCGACCTGCGCGGTGACGGGCTCCTCCCCGGGGTTGACGACCCGCACCGCAGGGGCGTCGGGTCCCTCGCCGGAGCTCGCCCCGAGGAAGACGCCGGGGACGACGACCGTCTCGGCGGGCGCGACGGTCGGTCCGACGAGGTCGGTGCCGGCCGGCACGAGTCCTCGGAGCCGGCTGTCCTGGACGACGGCGGTGACCTCCCCACCGCTTGCCTCGACGAGGACGGCCGGGCGCGGGTCGGTGACCAGCGCCTCGAGAAGGACGACGCGCTGCTCGCCGGGCGGCACGAGGACCGCGCCGGCGGCGGTGAGGTCGAGCGGGCCGGTGCTCCCCCAGCCGGTGAGGGTGACCGTCGCCGGTGTCTCACCGGCGTTGGACAGGACGAGCTGGGCGCTGTTGCCCGGCTCGGTGGACCCGCCGACGAGCCAGGCGGAGGCCACCGGGGTCAGGCACGGCGTGGCGGTGAGGCCGCGCAGATCGCCGGACTCCGTGACGGAGACGCCGGTCCCGGTCACCAGCGCAACGACGCCGTCCTCCGGGTCCGCGGCGAGCCGCGCCGGCCGGCCCTCCCCGGTGAGGTGCCCGAGGCGCGCGTCACCGGCACGCGGCAGCTCCTCACCCGTCGCGGCGTCCAGCGACCGGTGAAGGTGCAGGGCCCCCGGAGGCCGGCCCTCGCGGCCGAGGGTGAGGACGTCGAGGACCGTCCGGGTCCCGGAGCCGGCCGGGTCGAACTCGTCGTAGCCGAGGTCCTCCCCGGCGAGGGCGGTGGCGAGCCGGGGCGGTCCCTGGCACACCTGCGTGACCGTC
>DAHVRG010000063.1 GCA_027322565.1 Georgenia sp. | reverse complement strand
GTACCCCTGCTCGGCGAGGAAGCGCTGCCGGTGCGCGGCGAACTCCTGGTCGACGGTGTCGCGGGTGACGACAGTGTAGAAGTGCGCCGTCTTGCCGTCGGCCTTCGGGCGCAGCAGCCGGCCCAGCCGCTGGGCCTCCTCCTGCCGGGAGCCGAACGACCCGGAGACCTGGATGGCCACCGCTGCCTCGGGCAGGTCGATGGAGAAGTTCGCAACCTTGGAGACGACGAGCACCGGCACCTCACCGGCGCGGAACCGGTCGAAGAGCCGCTGCCGCTGGTTCACCGACGTCGCCCCGGTGATGAGCGGCGCGTCGAGCCGGCCGGCGAGGTCCTCGAGCTGGTCGAGGTACTGGCCGATGACGAGCACCTGCTCCCCGGGGTGGCGCCGGACGACGTCCTCGACCACCTGCTCCTTGCCCTCGGCCGTGGCGGCCAGCCGGTAGCGCTCGTCCGGCTCGGCCGTCGCATAGACCATGCGCTCGTGCTCGGGGAGGGTGAGGCGCACCTCGATGCACTCGGCGGGGGCGATCCAGCCCTGCGCCTCGATGTCCTTCCACGGGGCGTCGTAGCGCTTGGGGCCGATGAGGGAGAACACCTCGTCCTCCCGGCCGTCCTCACGCACGAGCGTGGCGGTGAGCCCGAGCCGGCGGCGTGCCTGCAGGTCGGCGGTCATCCGGAAGATCGGCGCCGGCAGGAGGTGGACCTCGTCGTAGACGATGAGTCCCCAGTCACGGGCGTCGAGCAGCTCGAGGTGCGGGTAGGTGCCCTTCCGCCGGGTGGTGAGCACCTGGTAGGTCGCGATCGTCACCGGGCGCACCTCCTTGCGGGCGCCGGAGTACTCGCCGATCTCGGCCTCGGTGAGCGTCGTGCGCCGGAGCAGCTCGTCACGCCACTGCCGGGCGGAGACCGTGTTGGTGACGAGGATGAGCGTCGTCGTCGCCGAGCGCGCCATCGCCCCCGCCCCGACGAGCGTCTTGCCGGCGCCGCACGGGAGGACGACGACGCCGGAGCCGCCGTGCCAGAAGCCCTCGACGGCCTCCTCCTGGTACGGGCGCAGCGCCCAGTCGCTCGTGTCGAGGGCGATCGGGTGCGCCTCGCCGTTGACGTACCCGGCGAGGTCGTCCGCGGGCCAGCCGAGCTTGACCAGCGCCTGCTTGACCTCGCCGCGCGCACTCGGGTGGACGACGACGCTCGTCCGGTCGATCCGCTCGCCGACGAGCCCGGTCATCCGCTTGGACCGCAGGACCTCCTCGAGGACGGCGACGTCCGTCGTCTCGAGGACGAGCCCGTGGGCGGGGTGGGAGTGGAGCCGCAGCCGCCCGTAGCGGTCCATCGTCTCGGCGACGTCGACGAGCAGCGAGTGGGGCACGGGGTAGCGGGAGTAGTCGATGAGCGCGGCGACCACCTGCTCGGCGTCGTGTCCTGCGGCCCGGGCGTTCCACAGCCCGAGCGGGGTGAGCCGGTAGGTGTGGATGTGCTCCGGTGCACGCTCGAGCTCGGCGAAGGGGGCGATGGCGCGGCGGGCGTCCCGGGCACGCGGGTGGTCGACCTCGAGGAGCAGCGTCTTGTCGGACTGGACGATCAGGGGGCCGTCTGGCATCACGCCATTGTCGCGCGCCGGGGCGCGTAGGTCACGGTGACCTTGCCCTCGCGGCCATCGCCGACGGGTGGCACGCCCCTGTTCCCCGGGTCGCACAGCGGGTCGAGAGGCGACGAGGGCTGCGGTCCCGGCGCTGCCCGCCGGGCGGTTCAGTCGCCGACGGCGTTGATGCGATGGACGGCGACGACGAGCTCCGCCTCGCGGTCGAGGTCGAGCATCCGCACCCGCCCGCCCTCGACGCTCAGCGGGCGCACCCGGCGCTGCTCGGGGCGTCCGCTCGCCCCGACGACGACGACCCGCACCGGGCTCCCGGCGCTCGCCGCCTCGCGGAGCGCAGCCACGGTGTGGACCGGGTCGGTGGCCGGGAGGTCGGAACGCTGGTCCAGCCGGTCCTGGCCGGCGCGCATCCGGGCGACGAGCCGCTCGAGGGCGGCGTCGTCGGGGCCCTGCACCGTCACCTCGCCGGCGCGGCGGACCCGTTCGGCGGTGCGCAGGGTGCGGCGCAGCGGGGCCCGCGCCTCGACCGCGGCGCCGGCCGGGCCCTCGAGGACCGGGGCGGCCCCGGAGGCGCGCAGGGCGTCGAGCAGCTCACCGGGCGGCGCGACGCTCACGAGGACGGTCGGGGCGAGCTCGCGCAGCCCGAGACCGGCGAGACGGGGGTCGGCGAGCAGGGCACGGGTGGTCGCCTCGTCGGGGGTGCGGACGTAACCCGCCGCGCCGCCGACCCGCAGGCGCCCGTGACGGCGGGCGGCGTCGGTGACGAGGTACTCCAGGGCCTGCGGCAGCGGGGTGCGGGAGACCGCCGCCAGCCGCTTGAGCAGCGCACCCGCCTCGTGCCCCGCGTCGAGCGCCCGGCGCACCGACTCCGCGGTGAAGCGCACAGTGAGGGCAGCCCCCCGGCTCTCGACGTCGGAGACCTGCTCGAGCAGCCCGGCCAGCTCGCGGGTGGGCCGGCCGGGCACGACGGCGGTGAGGTCGCCCTGGACGAGGATCTCGTCGACCGGCTCGGGCAGGTCGGCGGCGAGCGCTGCGGCGACCTCCGGGGGAGCGGCGCCCACGGCCAGCGCACGGCCCGCGGACCCGAGCGCACCCGCCCCGGTGATGCCGAGCAGCTCGGCCTCCGCGAGCACCGCCGCGACGCTGGACTCCGGCGGGGTCGCGCGCGGCGCCTGCCAGTGCAGCGCGGCGTGGACGTCGGCGGCGGCGGGTGCCGTTCCGGGAGCGAGGTCGGCGAGCACGGCCAGGCAGCGGCGTCGCAGACGCGCTGCCCAGCCACGCTCCAGCCCCGGCCCGAGCGCCGCCCGCAGCGTGCCGCGCTCGTCCCGCGTCCCCACGAGCCACGGCATCCGCGGTGACCTCGCCCAGCCCTCGACGAGCACCGTCCACCGGTCGGCGAGCTCGTCCTCCGACCAGTCCGCGGCCGCTGCCGTCGCCACGAAGACCGGGCGCTCGCCGTCGTCGTCGGGGGCGACGAGCCCCGCCATCGCGGCGAGCTCGACGACGGTGGCCGCGTGCTCGGCGGTCACCTCGAGCCCGGTGGCGAGCCGGCGCAGCTCACGTACCCCGAGGCCTCCGCTGCGCAGCGCGGGCGCCGGCTCGAGCGACCACTGCCGCAGGACGAGGCCGACGAGCCGGACGACCTCCTCGGCGGCGCGGGACGACTCCGCGGCGACGACGGGGGCCGGCCGGGTGGGCGCGGCGACGGACGGTGGGTGCGGGTGGGGCTCGGGGTGGGTGCGGCCCTCCCGGGCGGCGAGCCCGGTCTCGAGCGGGAGGACGACCTGGTGGGTGCCGAGCGGCTGGAGGACGCCGCGGTCGAGCAGCCAGCGGGTCCCGCCGGACGGGTCGGTCCCGCTCGTGACGCCGACGGGCGGTCCGGCGACGAGCGCCTCGAGCACCCGGTGCGCGGCGGGCGGTGCGTCCGCCATCACCTCGGCGAGACGCTCGCGGGTGAGGACCGGGTCGCGGGACGTCTCGAGCTCGGCCGCCGGCGGGCCGAGCCGGGCAGGGTAGGGCCCGAGCGCCTCCTGCAGCGCCCCGACCGGGCGGCCGTCGACGACGAGCAGGAGCCGCGTCAGGTCCGCGTACGCCTCCTCGACCAGCCGCAGGTGCTCCGGGTCGTGCGCCCCCATGGCCGGGCCGAGCCGGGTGACGGCGACGGGGCCGAAGGCGCTGAGCGCGCACACGGCCTCGGCGACCTCGAGCGTGTGCTGGTCCAGGCCGAGCAGCGCCCGCTCCACCGATGGGCGGGAGACGGCACGGGCGGCGAGCGCGCTGAGGTGCGCCGGAGTGGGCACGGGAAGGTCCGGGCGGTCGCGCAGCAGCCCGACGAGCTCGGTGTCCGACCGGCGCGCGAGCTCGGCGACGACGTCGGCGAGGCGGGCTGCCCCGGCCACGCTCACGGGTCGGCCGGGGGCGGGTCGGCCGGCCCGGACGACGGCGGGTCGGCCGGCGCCGCGGGAGCGGGCGGCGGGAGCTCGGGCTTGCCGAGCGCGTGCCACACCTGCGCGCTCGGGACGATCGCACGGGGGCCGGAGGGGTTGATGACGAGCGCCTTGGCCCGGTTCGCCAGCACGAGCTGGAGGACCGCGCTCGCCGGCAGCCGCCGCGCCCCGAAGGACTGGTTGTAGGCCGCGACCTCCACCGGGGAGGTGAAGGCGAGCATGACCGGCCGGTTGTCCGAGCGGTCGCGGACGAGCACCGGACCGGTCCGGCCCTCGACCTCGCCGTGGGCGATGAACAGGGCGGTGTCCGGCTCGCTCAGCGCGGTGACGAGCTCCTGGGTCGTGTGCTCGCGCGCGAGGAGGTTCTTCACCGCGACCGCGCTCGGAGCGGCGAGCGCGAAGTCGACCTCCTTGCGTCCGATGGCGCACGTGGGCCCGCCCGGGTCGACGATGAACCAGCTGAGCTCCTCGGTGCGCTGGAAGAGCTCGAGCAGGCTCGCCCCGGCCTGCGCCACCCCGGTCACCCGCTCCTCGGCCTGCCCGGCAGACTTCCGGCGGAACTCGACGAGCGCGGCGTTGCTCGTGAACGCGCCCAGCGCCCGCTTCCCGTCGGGTGCGGTGAGCGTGCGGAGGCGCAGCTGCGGCCGCGCGGCGTCCGGTGCCGGGACCTGCGAGCCGGAGGCGTCGACGACGAGTCGGCCGCCGAGGACCTGCCGCAGCACGTGGAGCAGCCGCTGCGGACCCGGGTCGGCGACGAACTCGGCCACCGCCTCGCGGACCTGCTCGTTGTCCGGTGGGGTGGCAGGCGCCGGTGGCAGCCGCACCTCCCCGAGGCGGGCGCTGTCGAGGACGACCTGGAGGTCGCCGGGCGCGGAGCAGTAGTAGAGGGGGAGCCGGCCGGCCTGGTCGAGCAGGTCGGCCGGCTCGTCGTCGGTGAGCAGGTGGATGCGTGCCTCGGGGACGGCGCCGGTGGAGGCGCCCGGGCCCTGCTCGACGACGGCGACCACCCTTCCCTCGTCGCAGGACTCGCCGACCCGCACGATCCACGTGCCGCGGTCGTCGACGAACGGCAGCGGGACGCCGACGGTCTCGAGGACGTCGCGCAGCCCCAGCGAGCCGCCGAGCCGCAGCCGCCGCCGTCCCGGCCGGGTGCCGTCGACGAGGACCGGACCGTCGCGGTCGACGACGACGTCGAGCACCTCCGGGCGGGGTCGGTCGGCGGCCGGACGGTCCGTGCCGGTGGGCCGCTCCGCCGTGGGGTCGGCGTCGCCGGGGCTCGGCACCGCGAGCCCGGCAGCGGTGATCCGCGCCGCCATCCAGTCCGGGACCGCCTCGGCCCGCCGCGGGTACCGGGTGAGGTGGTGGACGAGGTCGGTCGCGTCCAGCGGTGCGTCCCCCTCCCGCCACGGCGCCGGGTCGGTGTCGCGGTTGAACCGGCCGGTGACGGTGAGCGTCGGGGACGGCCAGCCGTCCGCGGTGATGGTCAGCGCCGCCTCGATCCATGTGCCCGCGCCGGACCGGACGCCCAGGTCCTGCAGCCGGCGGGTCAGGGTGTGGGGCGGCTGGTCCGGGGTGAGCCGCCCGAGGCGTCCGCTACGCCCCTCCGCGCGGACCTCGACGACCCGGAAGGAGACCTCGTCCCGTAGCGGCCGCAGCTGCAGGTGCAGCTCGTCCCACCCGGGCTCGGTCTGCAGCGAGCCGACCAGCCAGCGGGCGAGCGCGCCGAGCACCTCCTGCTGCACCGGGTCCGGTGGCTGCTGGGTCATGGGCAACGTCCTTCGCTCGCGGGTTCCGTTCTCCACGGTATAGCGACCGTTCGTCCGGAGCGGAGCCGGGCCCGGTGGGGGACGTCGGCCGGTATCCTGGACGTGCAACGCGCCCTGTGTCGTTGTCCCTCCAGCCCACCACTGTCCAGAGAGGTCGTCACGTGCCCACCGGCAAGGTCAAGTGGTTCGATCCCGACCGCGGGTTCGGCTTCATCACCGCCGACGACGGTGCCCAGGTCTTCCTCCACGCCTCGGCACTGCCTCCGGACGCGCCCAACCCCAAGCCCGGGACACGGGTGGACTTCGGCATCGCGGACGGCCGCAAGGGCCCCTCGGCGCTCTCCGTCCAGATCCTCGACCCGCTCCCGTCCGTCGTGCGCGCCAAGCGACGCCCCGCGGAGGACATGGTGCCCATCGTCGAGGACCTCATCCGCGAGCTCGACCGCATCTCCGGCGACCTGCGCCGCGGCCGCTACCCGGACGGCGGACGCGGTGCCAAGCTGGCCCAGGTGCTGCGGGCCGTGGCGGACCAGTTCGACGCCTGAGCCACGTAGGATCGACAGGTGACCGCACCCGCTGTGATCGTGCCCCGTCCCGCGCCGCCGCCGAGAGAGGCGGTGCTCGCGGGGGCCGTCGACCTCGCACGGGAGGCCGTCGTCTCCGACGTCGGGGCGGACCAGGTCGGCGAGCACGCCGGCTACGTCGTCGAGGGGCCGCGGCTGCTCACCCACGTCTTCCACTCCCTCACGCCGGGCTACCGGGGCTGGTACTGGGCGGTCACCCTCACCCGGCCGCCGCGTGCCCGCCGGGCCACCGTCGTCGAGGTCAACCACCTGCCCGGCGAGGACGCGCTGCTCTCCCCGGGCTGGGTGCCGTGGGCCGACCGGCTCCAGCCGAGCGACGTCGGGCCCACCGACGAGCTGCCCTACGTCGGTGACGACGACCGGCTCGACGCCGGCTACGAGGCCACCGGTGAGGACGCCGACGTGCTCGGCCCCGAGCTCGCCTACGAGGTGGGCCTGGGCCGCGCACGGGTGCTGTCCGCCGAGGGCCGCCGGCAGGCGGCGACCCGCTGGTACGAGGGGGAGCACGGCCCGCTGGCGCGCAGCGCCCGCGCTGCGCGCGCACAGTGCTCCACGTGCGCGTTCTTCCTCCCGGTCACCGGTTCGCTGCGGCGCCTCTTCGGGGTGTGCACGAACGAGTGGTCGCCCGCCGACGGACGGGTGGTGAGCGTCGACCACGGCTGCGGCGCCCACTCCGAGACCGGGGAGCGCAAGCGCCCGAGCAACTGGAGCCCGACGCTGCCGGTCGTCGACGAGCTCGACCTCGAGGTCGTCGCCCGGGAACCGCTCCGTCCCCTCCCCGGTGACGCACAGTCCGACGAGCAGGCAGAGGTCGGCACGGGCACACCGTGAGTTCCGAGCGCATGTTCCCGCTGCGCTCGGTCGTCCTCGGGGCGTTCGTCCCGTCGCTGGTCTTCGAGGTCGGGATCGGGGCGATGCTCCCGATCGTCGCGATCACCGCGACGAACCTCGACGCGTCACTCGCGGCCGCCGGCACGATGGCCGCCCTCGTCCCGATCGGGCAGCTCCTCGCCGACGTGCCGGCCGGTGCGCTCGCCGCCCGGCTCGGTGACCGCCACGCCATGCTCCTCGCGGGGATCGGCTCCGCGGTCGGCTTCGTCGGTTGTGCCCTCGCCCCGAACCTCGCGGTCCTCGCCGCCGGCGTGCTCCTCATCGGCGCCGCGACGGCGGTGTTCAACCTCGCCCGGCACGCCTACCTCACCGAGATCACCCCGCCGCTGCGGCGCGCCCGGGTACTTTCCACGCTCGCCGGCGTCCACCGCATCGGCCTGTTCATCGGGCCCTTCGCCGGCGCCGCCGTCATCCACGGCAGCGACGTCCGCGCCGGCTACTGGCTCGCGCTGGGGACCTCGCTCGCCGCGACGGCCGTCATCGCCGCCGTCCGTCCTGCGCCCGGGGAAAGCGGCCGGACCGCGGCCCGAACCGGACCACGGCGGCCGACCCGGTCCACGTGGTCGGTCCTCGGCGAGCACCGGCAGGTCTTCGCCACCCTCGGCCTCGCGGTGCTGCTCGTCGGCGCGGTCCGGGGCGCGCGGCAGACCGTGCTGCCGCTGTGGGGTGAGCACCTCGGGCTCGACCCGGCCGTCACGAGCCTCGTCTTCGGGGCGGCCGGCGCGGCCGACATGCTGCTCTTCTACCCGGCGGGCAAGGTCATGGACGCGCTCGGGCGGCTGTGGATCGGCGTCCCGGCGATGCTCACCATGGGGCTGGCGATGGCGCTCCTCCCGCTCACGACGACCGTCGCCGCCTTCGCCTGGGTGGCGGTGCTCCTCGGCCTGGGCAACGGGATGAGCTCGGGCATCCTCATGACCCTCGGCGCGGATGTCGCCCCACCGGGGGAGCGGGCCCAGTTCCTCGGGATCTGGCGGGTGTTCCAGGACGGCGGCGCGGCCGCCGGCCCACTCGTCGTGTCGGCCGGGGCGGCGCTCGGGTCCCTCGCCGCCGGGATCTGGGTGATGGCCGGCTCCGGCGTCGTCGCCGCCGGTGCGCTCGGCCGGTGGGTGCCGCGCTGGTCCGCGCACGCGAACCGCACGACCCGGCGCCGCGCCGGGCTCTGACTCCGGCCGCACCCTGCCGACCGCGGTCAGGCGTGGGTCGCCGGTGGTGCGGACCTCGACGGTCACCGCGATCGCCGTGCCGCCGTGGCGGCCGCCCGGCCCTCAGCCCTTGACGGCGCCCTGCAGCCCGCTGACGATCCGCTTCTCCATCGCGAGGAAGAAGACGAGCGCGGGGATCATCGCGAGCGAGGTGAAGGCGAGGACGCCGGCGGTGTCCTGGGCGTGCTCGGTGGAGAACGTCGCCACGCCGAGCGGCAGCGTCTGGGAGGCGGGGTCGTGGAGCACGAGCAGGGGGAGCAGGTAGGCGTTCCACGAGGCGACGAAGGCGAGGACGCCGACGGTGACCATCCCGGGCCCGGAGAGCGGGAGGAGGATGCGCCAGAAGAAGCCGATCCGGCTCGCGCCGTCGAGGAGGGCTGCCTCCTCGAGCTCCTTGGGCAAGGCCATGAGGAACGGCCGGAGGATGACGACGGTCATCGGCAGGGCGAAGGCCGCCTGCGGCAGGGCGACGCCGAGGGCGTTGCTCGTCAGGCCGAGGTCACGCACCATGAGGAACAGCGGGATGACCGCGACCGTCAGCGGGAAGAGCAGGCCGAGGACGAAGACGAGGAAGAGCGTCTCGCGGCCCTTGAACGAGTACCGCGCCAGCGGGTAGGCGGCCATGACCCCGCACACCGTGACGAGCACCGTCGTGATGAGCGCGACGATCGTGGAGTTGAGCGCGAAGCGCCAGAATGAGGATGACGTCACGACGCCGACGTAGTTCGACAGCACCCACGGGTCGGGCAGGCCGACCGGGTCGGCGGCGAGCTGGGCGTTGGTGCGGAAGCCGCCGAGCACGGCGTAGACCACGGGGGTGAGCGTCACCGCCGCGACGACGAGCGCGACGGCGTAGACGAGCGGGGTCCCGCCGGAGAACGTGCGGCGGCCGCGGCGTCGGCGTCGCGGCTCGTCGGGCAGGGCCGGACGCGTGGTGGGTACGACCGTCGTCATCGGGTCACCTTCCGAGGCGTGCGGGGGGTGTCGAGGGTGTCGCGGCGCAGGATGAGGCGCTGGTACGT